>CANRFS010000015.1 GCA_947629965.1 uncultured Clostridia bacterium | reverse complement strand
AGAGTATCTACAAGACCTGATTACATAGATAAAGAAAGACTAAAACTCCTTAAAAAATATGGTGTAAAAACTATTGAATTAGGAGTACAGTCTACAAATGATTACATATTGAAAAAATGCAAACGTGGACACACTTTTGAGGATGTAAAAAAAGCGTCAAAATTAATAAGAAGATACAGATTTGAACTAGGACATCAAATGATGATAGGGCTTCCGGAAAGTACAAAACTTGATGAATTGAACACTGCAAAAGATTTAGCAAAATTAAAGCCTAAAATTATAAGACTATATCCGGTATTAGTAATAAAAAATACGGAGTTAGAAAAAGAATATAAAAATGGCGAATATGAGCCACTTTCAGTAGATCAAGCAGTTGAAAGATGCAAAGAATTATACTATTTCTTTACAAAACGAAAAATAACAGTAATAAGAATGGGACTTCAAAGTACGGAATTAATATGTAATCCTAAAAATGAAAAGAGTGAAGTTGTAGCAGGACCTTATCATGAAGCTTTTGGACAATTAGTAGAAGATAGTATTTGGTATGATTCTATAGTAGAAAAGATAAAGAAATTTAATGTTAAAGTAAAAGAGATAGAAATAATAGTAAATCCAGAAAATGTTAATAATGTAGTAGGACACAAAAAGGAAAATTTAGAAAAATTAAAAAATCTATATGATGTAGACGTAAAAGTAAAACAAGAAAAAGAAATAAAAGAAGGAAAATTTGAAATAGAAATTTTAAAAACATATAAAGATTTCCTAGATGAATAAAATTTATAAAAGCACCCATAATAAATATGGGTGCTTTTAAATGAAATTCAAAACAAAAAGAAAAATTATAAAATTAAGATATTTAATAATTCAGGCTATACAGCTAATTGTAGGAACAGCAATTATTGCTGCTGCAACTAGCTTATTTTTGCTTCCAAATCAATTATCAGCAGGTGGATTTTCAGGAATTGCAACAATTACATATTATTTATTAAAAATCCCTATACGGAACCATGGTACTTGCACTAAATATTCCATTATTTATAATATCATTTTTTAAAAATGGAAAACATTTTTTTATAAATGCCATAGCTGGAACAGTATTATTGTCATTATTTCTAGATATATTTGAAAAATTTAAGCCACTTACAGATGATAGATTTTTAGGCTGTATATATGGTGGAATAATTGCGGGAATTGGAACAGCAATTATTCTAAAAGCACGGTGCATCAACAGGAGGAAGTGACCTTTTAACACAAATAGCAAAAGCATTTAATCCAAATATTAGAATAAGTAATTTATTGGTTATGCTAGATACAATGATAGTTGGGCTTAATGTAATATTTTTTAAAGAATTAGAAGTAGGACTTTATTCAGCAATAACAATATTTATAATGGGAAAAATGCTTGATATATTTTTCGAAGGAATAAACTTTGCAAAAATCGTTTATATAATATCGGAAAAATATGAAGACATAGCAAAAGAAGTTGGAGATAGAATAAAGAGGGGAAGCACATCTTTAAACGGAAAAGGTATGTATAAAAAGAAAGATAAGAATGTATTAATGTGTGTAGCCTCACGAAACGAAGTAAGAGATATAAGAAAAATAGTAAAAGAAATAGACAAAAATGCTTTTGTAGTAATATCTAACGCAAGAGAAGTATTTGGGGAAGGGTTTAAAGAAGAGTAGGAAATCAATCAAATTTCTTATTGTGGACGAAACAGTGAATTATATTCATGTAAATCGACAAAAAAATGCGAAGAAATATTGTACAAAAGAAGAGGATGAGATATAATAAAGATGTAATTAGTAATAAACATAATAAAGTCAGAAAACAAAAGATACTGAAACAAGTTCATCTAAAAAAGAAAAAACAAACCAAAGAAGGAGAGAAAAACATATGAAAGAAAAAATAAAAAACATCAGCAAAAAAAACATTGCAAATGTTGTAGGGGGCCGCATCTTGAGCGATTCGTACATCGACGAAAATGCAAAAACTACTTCGGAGCAACACCTAAATCTAACCTCTAACTACAACGGCATTACTTTAATAGCGTTAATAATTACCATAATAGTAATGTTAATATTAGTAGGAATAACAATAAGTATAGCACTAAATGGAGGGTTAATTGCAAAAGCACAAAATGCAAAAAGTAAAACAGAAGAAGCAATGAGAAATGAACAAAATATAGGAGCAGGAAGGATAAAGGTAGACGGAACATGGTATAATTCAATAGATGAATATGTAAAAGGCATTCCATCAGACGACCAAAATAACGAACCACCCAAATGGAGACAAGATAAAAATGGAAATATAACATATGAAGGAGAACCTTCAGGGTTAAAAATAGGAGACTATGTGGATTACACCTATGACGTGGTTGAGTCAGGCTATGAGTTGCCACAATTAATTACAGGATTTAGTTCAGCAGACCGAACTTGTTACCAAGTTCCAGATTTGAGTTGGAGAGTGTTGGGTGTGGATCAAAATGGTTGCTTAACTCTCATTAGTGATAAGTTAGCTAAAACGAGTGCCGTAATTGGGCTTGAAGGTGCGAGAGGTTATAATAATGGAGTGTTTTTATTAAATGATATGTGTGCTAAATTCTATAGTAATGCTAAGATGGGTATAACTGCTCGAAGCGTGACGATAGAGGATGTAGAAACAGGCTTTAGTGATTTAGGTAAACAAAAAAGAGATGAATATACTCATGAGATCCGATATGGAGACGCAAAAACGTATTATAGTAATTTAAATTATCCTGTTCTTTATGCGGAAGAGGATGGATCTGGAATTGGTAGTAACAAAGTAAAAGATAATGCAGTTGGAAGAAGTGAGCCTTATTATGGAGAGGATGAATTAATAAACAAAGAAAATGGAAAAGAACGTGATACAGCAACTGGCATGTTGACATGCAAACAGACTTTCTACACAATCAGTCCTGACCCGGATAAAGACTGTAAAAGCAAAGACTTTCATGATTTGGTTTTTGGAACGGGGGGGTCCTACTGGTTGGCATCGCGCTGCGTTGATTGTTTTGAAGATGCTGCTGGTTTTGGATTATTTTATGTTGATGGACGAAAGCTTACCTATAAGTACATGTTTTCCTCGGGTAGTAGCGGAGTTACCATTTATCGGATTCTGTCTTCGTCCCGTAGTTTCTCTGGATCCTGACATCAAAATAACCTTATGTACAGGTGAAAACACAAAAACTAACATGCATAAATTGAATGAATTGACTGACTGATATCCGTAAGAATTAGTAAAACAAAGGAAATAAGCATGTTGTAGCATAAAAATTAAAAATATGATGAAAATATGGAAAGTATATGACGAAACAGTCAGTTATATACATTTTTGACCTTTTAATAAAAATATGATATAATTAATCCCGTTTTAAAATATAAATATTAAAACGGGATATTATATATATAAGAAAGGTTTTTATGGACGAGATAGTAAAAATATTACCTAATTTTAAAAAGTTTAATGCTTATATAAACAATGTAAATGAAAGGTTAAGCCCTATAATGTTATCAGGGCTTACTGATAGTGCAAAAGTTCATTTTGCATATTCTACAGCATTTTATTCTGAGAAACCAATTTGCATTATTACATATAATGAAATGCAAGCAAAAAAAATATTAAAAGATTTAGAATATTTTACTGAAAATGTTACATATTTTCCAAGAAGAGAAATATTAGCTTATGACTATCTAGCAGAAAGCAAAGATATTTCTTATGAAAGAATAAATTGCCTAAATAATATATATGATAAAAAAGCTAAAATTGTTGTAACTACAATAGAAGCAGTATCACAAGAAATAGTTTCAAAAGAAACTTTATATAGCAATATATTTACTCTAAAAGAAGGCATAAGTATAAATTTAGAGGACATCAAAATTAAATTAAATGAATTAGGATATGAAAGATGTGATTTAGTAGAACAAGCAGCAGAATATAGCATAAGAGGTGGAATAATTGATATTGGAGTAACTGCTAAAAATGGAATAAGAATCGAACTTTGGGGAGACGAAATCGATTCAATTAGAAAATTTGATGTAGAATCACAAAGGTCAACAGATAAAGTAAAAAAAGTTACAATATATCCTGCATCGGAGTTTGTGTTAGAAGATAATTTAAGTAATATAATTAAAAGAATAGAAGAAAAATCAGACCAAGATGAAAAAACAGAAGAAGATATTGAAGCTATAAAAGAAGGAGATTATTTAAGCAAAATAGATAAATATTTCAACTCATTCTATCAAAAAAGAGAAACACTTATAGATTATTTAAAAGACGATTACATAATATTTTTAGATGAAATTGGAAAAATAAAAGCAAGATCTGAAAATATAATAAAAGACAATAATACTGTTATAAAAACATTAGTTGAAAAGAAAAGAGAAATACCAGAAGCTCTGAAGAATTTGAGAGATTATATAAAATTTATAGAGGAAATAAAAAAAGTACAAACAATATATTTAGAAAAACAAGATATAGGATTTGTAGATAAACAAAGTATGCATGCAAAAAGAAACGGATATAGCTTTAGCTATAGGGAGGTCAACTTTTTTCGTAGTTCAATGGATCTATGTATTCAGGAGATACAACAAGCTAAAAAAGCCAGAAAACAAATCGTAGTACTTGTTGGAAATAAGGAAAACGAAAATAAATTAAGGCAGATTTTAGATGAAAAAATAAAATCAAACACAGATGATATTATTATACAACCAGGAGAACTTAGCGCAGGTTTTGAAAGTTTTGACTTTAATTTATTAGTAATCTCTGCAAAAGAAATATTCAGTAGCACGCTAAAAAAAAGAAAGAGATTATCTCAAGAATTTAAGCAAGGTGAAACTGTAATATTTTCAGATTTAAAAGTACGGAG
Source organism: uncultured Clostridia bacterium (assembly GCA_947629965.1). Classification (GTDB taxonomy): domain Bacteria; phylum Bacillota; class Clostridia; order TANB77; family CAG-508; genus CAG-452. The sequence goes on along the minus strand of CANRFS010000015.1, from coordinate 11,853 downwards.
ATTACATTGTTCATAAAACAAATGGAATAGGACAGTTCATTGGTGTAAATACTATAAAAGCAGACGGAATTATAAAAGATTATATAAAAATAAAATATAAAGATGATGATGTACTTTATATTCCAACAACCAATTTGGACAACATTAGAAAATACATTGGAGCAGGAGAAAGAGCTCCAAAGTTAAATAGACTTCGGAAGTAAAGAGTGGGCAAATACAAAGCAAAAAGTAAAAACTAACTTAAGGGAAGTGGCCCGCGACTTAATAGAATTATATGCAAAAAGAGAAAAAGTCAAAGGCTTTGCATTTTCTAAAGACAATGAGTGGCAAAAAGAATTTGAAGGAAGTTTCGAATACCAAGAAACAGATGATCAATTAAGAGCTATTGAAGATGTAAAAAAAGATATGGAAAAACAAAAACCTATGGATAGACTTCTTTGTGGAGATGTAGGATATGGAAAAACAGAAGTTGCAATAAGGGGAGCATTTAAAGCATGTATGGACCAAAAGCAAGTATGCTATTTAGTTCCAACAACAATACTTGCAAATCAGCAATACGAAGCTTTTAAAGAAAGAATGAAAGAATATCCTATAAAAATTGAATTATTAAATAGATTTAGGACAAAAAAAGAGCAAGAAGAAATTATAAAAAAACTAAAATTAGGTGAAATTGATATAATAATAGGAACACATAGACTACTTAGTAAAGACGTAGAATTCAAAAATTTAGGATTATTAATTATAGATGAAGAGCACAGATTTGGAGTTAAAGATAAAGAAAAAATTAAAAAATTAAAAACAAATGTAGATGTATTAAGTATGACTGCAACTCCAATTCCGAGAACACTTCACATGTCTATTGTTGGAATTAGAGATATGTCTTGCCTTTACGAGCCACCACAAAACAGAAGACCAGTTCAAACATATGTACTTGAATATGATACAGAGGTTGTAAAAGAAGCAATAACAAAAGAACTCGAAAGAGAAGGACAGGTATTTTATCTATACAATAAAACAGAAACAATTGAAAGAAAAGCAAATGAAATATCAAAGCTTGTTCCAGAAGCAAAAGTTGGATTTGCACATGGAAAGATGTCTGGAAAAGAGCTAGAAGATATAATGCTCGAGTTTATAAATAAAGAAATAAATGTTTTAGTTTGTACTACAATTCTAGAATCAGGAATTGATATTCCAAATGCAAATACAATAATTGTAGAAGATGCAGATAGGTTAGGCCTTGCACAACTTTATCAGATAAGAGGTAGAGTAGGAAGATCTGATAAACAAGCTTACGCATATATTACGTATAAACGAGACAAACTAATAAATGAAGTAGCTGAAAAAAGATTAAAAGCAATAAAAGAATTCACAGAATTTGGTTCAGGATTTAAAATAGCAATGAGAGACTTAGAAATAAGAGGAGCGGGAAGCTTAATTGGAGAAATGCAACATGGACACATGGATCAAGTAGGTTATGATACTTACTGCAAATTATTAGATGAAGTTGTTAAAGAAATGAAAGGTATAGAAGTAGAAGAAGATGTTGATATCACAATAGATATAAATGTTTCAAGTTATATACCTGATAGCTATATTGAAAACGGCAGTCAAAAAATAGAAGTATATCAAAATATAGCATTATGCGAAAATGACCAAGACATAAAAAATATAGAAGAAGACATTGTAGACAGATTTGGAAAGATGCCAAAAGAAGTTAATAATCTATTGGAAATTGCAAAAATTAAAGCAATGTGTAAAAATATAGGGATAACAAAAATAACACAAAAGCAATCAAATGCAATATTTAATTTTAATCCAGATGTATTTGAAATTGATATAGATAGTATAGTAAAAAAATATGGAAATAGAATAAAATTTTCACCTGCCAGAGAGCCATATATTACGTATAGATTAGAGAATAAGGATAATGTTTTAGAAGAAATTATAGATTTTTTAAATATAAAATAAATTGTTGTTTATACAATTGTTTAAGTGAATTTAGTTAGTAAAATAGTTTAAATATAATTTTTGAAATAGGAGCTTCGAATCCAAAATTATTATGAAATAATAATTTTGGTAAAGAAGGACGTCTTGAAAAAATTATATTAAACTATTTTACAGTAATAAATTGAACAAACAACAAATTATTTAAGAAAGGATTTATCATGGTAATTACAAGTAAAGATAATGAAACCATTAAAAAAATAAGAAAACTAAAAGAAAAAAAGTATAGAGATATGAGCGGAAAATATCTTATAGAGGGAATTAAATTAATAAGAGAAGCAATATCCGAAAAAGCAAATATAGAAACAATTGTAGTATGTGATAATTGTGTAAAAACCGGAGAAATAGATCAAAAAGTTTTATACGAAATAGCAAAATATAACTGTATATATGTTGATGAAAAAGTATTTAATAACATGACAGATGTTCAAAATCCACAAGGGATACTTGCAGTTGTTGAAAAAAAACATGCTGAAACAGACATAAATTATGATGAAGATGTAATAGTAGTATTAGATGATATACAAGATCCACGGAAATTTAGGAACGATATTAAGAACAATAGATAGCGTGCGGACTTTCTCAAGTAATAATATCAAAAAAAACTGGAGATGTATTTAATCCAAAAGTAGTACGTTCTACAATGGGAGCCATATTTAGAGTAAAAATTATTGAAAGCGATGATTTAGTAAACACATTAAAAAATTTAAAAAAACATAAATTTAAGATAATGGCAACATCACTTCAAACAGAAAAAAGTATATATGATGTAGAATATAAAAAAACGGCAATCATAATAGGAAATGAAGCAAATGGAGTTTCAAAAGAAGTATTAGATATTTCAGATGAGAAAATAAAAATACCAATGCCAGGTAAAACAGAAAGCTTAAATGCAGCAGTAGCAACAGGGGTTATCCTATATGAATATGTAAGACAAAGAATTAAATAAAATCGAAAAGCAAGTTATCTTTTAATCCTTCTTTTTTTCCTTTTTTGGACGGACTAGATTTAGACTTTTTTTAAAAAAGTCTAAATCTAGTCCGTCCAAAAAAGGAAAAAAAAGATGATTCAAATGTTTAATTTTTTGTTAAAATTTCTAATATTTTTGGATATAGTTCTTCGGCATTATTATTCCAGTTATCTGAAATAGCTTTTGCTTGTTCTCTTGAACCTGCAAAAACCTGTAATTCAAATAATATTTGATTATTTTCAACTATTTTGCATTTAACACTATAATCATTTTCACTATGTGGTATAAAATCACTACTTACAGAAACTTCATTTTTAAATTCTCCTAAAGTTTCTTTAAGATTGTTATCGACCCTGAACTTTGTGATTCCAGGAATGATATCTTTAACTAGAGATAAAGCATTTTTCCCTTCTTCTGTAAGTTCATACAAAGATTCATTATCTTGAGTATAGCTTATTATATATTTATTTTCTAACAAATCTAAAAGAAATTGCTGAAAATAAAAGTAGTTCATATTATCTATAGCAATAACTAATTTTAAAAGGGCATTATTACTAATTGGTTCTGATACTTTATCCAAAATATATAAAATTAAAGCTTTTTTTTCAGCTAAAGTCTCGCTATCTGAAGTTAATTTCACGTCAGCACCTCATAACTAATAATTTATAAGAAAGGCATAAGGTCAAGATAAAAGTTGATTTTTCCTATACAATAAAGAAGTATAGCATAAATCTTTTGAAAGTTCAATAATAATATATAGTACTTATTACTAAAAAATGATATAAATGAAGCGTAAAAAGAATACTATATGTAATTTTTTGTATATTTTTGTCGATGAAAAATTCTTTACAAAATTAAGACAGAGTAGTAAAATAAATTTGTTCTAAATTACAGATCTTGTAATTTAACTTTAATTTATTTCTTAAAGGTTTTTATCTTTTTAAAACCCGAATGGTAAAAATTAATATTAAAAGAGGTGATGCCTATCTGATTAATTATACTAAAAGAAATATTTTTTTGATTTCTTTAATAATATCTTTATGCGTTTTTTTATTAATAGATTATTCTTTTGCTGAAGTAAGCAATGTAATTAAAAATATAAAAATTAGTGTAAGGCAAAATAATAACGAAGATAAAGTTTTAGAAATTATTAAAAATAGCGAATCAAAAGAAAGGTCAGAAGGTACAGAAGATTACGAAGAAATATGGCAAATCGAAATTCCAAAAATAAGTTTAATTGCTCCAATTAGTGAAGGAACAAACCAAGAAGTAATGCTAGAGTATGTTGGACATTTTGAAAACACATCTAAATGGAAAGGAAATGTAGGACTTGCAGCACATAATAGAGGATACCCTATAAACTATTTTGCAAAACTTAAAGAAGTAAAAAAAGGAGATGAAGTAATATATAAAACAAGCGATGGAACAAAAACATATTCTGTAGAGCTAATTAAAATAATTGAAGATACAGATTGGTCATATTTACAAGAAACGGATGAAAATAAAATAACATTGATAACTTGTGTAGAAAATAAACCAAGTCAAAGACTTTGCGTACAAGGAAAGCAAATAAAGGAGGAATAATATTGAAGAAAAAAATATCAATAATAATCAGTTTAATAATATTAATAACTATAGTACCAATAATAAGTAATGCTGCTATGCCAATAGATAGTGCATATGTATATGCAACTAAAAAAACTAATGGATTACTAATGTGGAATGGTTTAGGAATACATACACACATGGCAGTATATAAAGTAAATGGAAAGGAATATCCTGCGTATTGTATGAACAGAGAATTATCAGGTGTGGAAATTGGAGCCCCTCAAACTGTAGATGTAAATAAATTAGTAAATAATGTTATGGTTTGGAGAGCTATAATAAATGGATATCCATACAAAACGATAGAAGAGTTAGGATGTAAAACGGAAGAAGAAGCTTATCTTGCTACAAAGCAAGCAGTATATTGTATGCTTACTGATAGAGATGTAAGTGAATATTCAGTAAATAGCGAATACCAAGAATCAGGTACAAGAACGTTAAATGCCTTAAAACAAATAGTAAATGCTGCAAGAAGTTCTAAAGTTACAAAAGTATCATCAGAGCTTACTATAAAACAAGAAAATAGTTTGTGGAAAATTGATAGCATAGATAATAAATATGTTTCTCAAACATTTACAGTATCTGCAAATGCTGGATTTAGTAATTATACAGTAGAAATTAACAATTTAGATATAGAAGGTTCAAAAATAACAGATAAAAATAACAAAGTAAAAAATAAGTTTAAATCAAATGAACAATTTAAAATTTTAATACCAATAACAAATATTACAAAAGACGGAAATTTTTCTATAAAGGTATCTGGTCAAGTTGAAACAAAACCTGTATTGTATGGTCAGTCAAGGGATCCTAACCTCCAAAGCTATGCTTTAACTGGCTATACTTATGAAGATGGAATAGGAACTAAAAAGGTATATTATACAAAAAATGAAAGTAAAATTATAATTGTAAAAAAAGATAGCACAGGAGAAAAACTTTTAGAAGGAGTTGAATTCGAATTATTAGACGAAAAACAAAATGTTATATATACAGGGCTTACTACAGATAAAGATGGAAAAATAGTGATAGATAACTTACTTCCAAGTATATATTATATTAGAGAAACTAGAACTTTAGAAGGATATGAAATATATGATAAACTTATAAAAGTAGATTTAGACCTTAATGAAGAAGCAACTGTTAATGTAATTAATTCTGAAGAAGAACCAGATGTAGAAATTGAGAATAAAGAAACAGAAACTACAGTAAAAAATAGTAAAAGTACAACAAAAGTAAAACTACCTAAGACCGGAATGTAATTGTACTTAATTCTTGACATTTCCTAAGATACAAGATATAATATTTCCTATAACTACATACAAAGAAGGGAAGCGTGATATAAATTAATGGCAACACAATTTATAGTATTAGCCATATTAATTTTTGTAAATGCGTTTTTTGCAGCAACTGAAATTGCATTCATTTCTATAAATGATGCTAAAATAGAAAAGCAAGCAAAAGAAGGAAATAAAAAAGCAAAACAAATTAGGAAAATGCTTAAAGAACCAAGTAAGTTCTTAGCTACAATACAAATAGGAATAACACTTGCAGGATTTTTATCTAGTGCCTTTGCAGCAGATGCCTTTGCAGATGATTTAGCACCTGTATTACAAAATTTAATTCCACTAGGATTATCTGTATGGAAAAGTATATCAATAATTATAATAACAATGATACTTTCATATTTTTCTCTTGTATTTGGAGAATTGGTACCAAAAAGACTAGCAATGAAAAATGCAGAAAAAATAGCCTTTGGTACAGTAAAAATAGTTAGAGCAATATCTATTATTACAGCTCCATTTGTAAAATTACTTACAGCATCTACAAATGGAATTTCAAAGCTATTTGGAATAAGTGAAACAGACGAAGATACAGTTACAGAAGAAGAAATTAGAATGATGGTAGATGTTGGAGAAGAAAAAGGTTCAATAGAAGAAGAAGAAAAAGAACTTATAAATAATGTATTTGAATTTAATGATAAAGTAGTATCTGAAATAATGACACACAGAAAAGATATTTATGCAATAGATATTAATTCTGATATAAATGATATTCTAAAAGAACTAGATGAGTATAAATATAGTAGAATACCAGTATACGAAGATAATATTGATAATATAGTTGGACTTTTATTCATAAAAGATTTAATAGCTAATGTAAACAAAAAAGAAAAAGTAAAAATATCTAATTTAATGAGAGAAGCATATTTTGTGTCAGAAGGTAAGCAAATCAATGAATTATTTAGAGATTTGCAAAGAAATAAACACCAAATAGCGATCGTATTAGATGAATATGGTGGAACAGCAGGACTTGTTACAATGGAAGATATACTAGAAGAGTTAGTAGGTAACATATTTGATGAATACGATGATGAAGAAAAAGATTATGAAAAATTAGATGATAATACTTATTTAATAAGTGGAAGTGTATCTATACATGATTTAAGAAAAATCTTGAATGTTCAAATTCCAGACGGAGAATATGATACATTATCTGGCTACTTAATAGAAAAATTAGGTAGAATTCCATCAGATGATGAAAAACCAATAATAGAAACAGAAAGAGTAACGTATAAAATTGAAGATTATGAAGATAAAAGAATATTATGGGTTAAAGCATGTAGAAATAATATAACAGAGGTAGAAAAGGAAAATGAAGATTCTGATGAAGAAGATGACGAAGAAAAAGAAAATGATTAATAATAAAAAATAGACGGGCTTAATTGCCCGTTTAAATATTTAAATAAAATGGAGGGACTTTATGTACAAACAATTTGGAATTAAACAAGAAGTAATAGATTTAGCAAAAAAAGTAGAAACGGATTTAGAACCAATATTTAATGAAGCAGAAAGAATAGCTGAATTTAATAGTTTAAAAGTATTAACAGCTTTTCAAAAGTATAATTTATCAGAAATTCATTTTAATGGGACTACTGGATATGGATATGATGATATTGGAAGAGATACTATAGAAAAAATATTTGCAGATATTTTTAAAACAGAGGATAGTTTAGTTAGAACTCAATTAATATCTGGAACACACGCGCTTTCTACAGCTTTATTTGCGATGTTAAGGCCAGGAGAAACTTTGCTTAGCATCTCAGGAAAACCTTATGATACTTTAGACGAAGTAATAGGAATAAAGGAAAATAAAAGTTCTTTAATAAGTTATGGAGTAAAGTATGAGCAAATTGATCTATTAAATAATGATTTCGACTATAATGCAATAGAGAGAAATTTAAAAGAATCAGATATAAAATTAATAGAAATACAACGTTCTAGGGGATATTCTACAAGAGAAACAATAGATTTAGAAAAACTTGAAAAAGTAATAAAATTAATAAAAAGTACAAGTAAAAATACAGTTGTTATGATAGATAATTGCTATTGCGAATTTGTAGATAAAAAAGAACCTACAGAAGTTGGAGCAGATATTGTAGTTGGGTCTTTAATAAAAAATTTAGGTGGTGGAATTGCTCCAAATGGAGCATACGTAGCAGGCAAAAAAGACTTAATAGAATTATGTGCAGAAAGATTAACAGCACCAGGACTTGGCAAAGAAGTTGGAGCAAGCTTGGGAATAAATAAGCAAATATTACAAGGCTTATTCTTTGCACCACAAGTTGTTTTAAGTAGTATAAAAACGGCTATATTTGCAAGTAGAATGCTTGAAGAATTAGGATATGAAGTGGAACCAAAGTATGATGATAAAAGATCAGATATTGTTCAAACAATAAAATTTGGTGACAAAGAAAAACTTATAAAGTTTTGTCAAGGCATACAGTCTGCATCTCCAGTAGATTCATCATCTATACCAGAGCCATGGGACATGCCAGGTTATACTGATCAGGTTATAATGGCGGCTGGTACATTTACACAAGGATCATCAATAGAACTTTCTTGTGATGCACCTATAAGAGATCCTTATATTGCATTTATGCAAGGAGGACTTACTTATGAATATGGAAAATTGGGAGTTTTAAAGGCAATATCAATGCTTTAGTCAAATGAAAGCAGCATTTTTTGATTTAAATGATAAATTATATTGGAGGAATTTAATGAATAACGTTATTATTATTGGTGGTGGCCCAGCAGGAATGCTTGCAGGAATTTCTTCTGCAAAAAGCGGAAACAAAGTAACAATAATAGAAAAAATGAATTCATGTGGAAAAAAATTACTGATAACAGGAAAAGGCAGATGCAACATAACAAATAATGCTAATTTAAATGGATTCATCGAAAATACTCCTTGTAATGGAAGGTTCCTTTATAGTGCATTAAATAATTTTGATAATAATGATATTATAAATTTATTAGAACAGGAAGGAGTTAAAACTAAAGTAGAAAGAGGAGGTAGAATATTTCCTGTTTCTGATAAATCTCAGGATGTATTAGATGCTTTAATTAAAATCTTAAAAAGGCTAAAAGTTAGAATACTAACAAATACAGAAGTTAAAAAAATAGTAGTTAGCGATGGAGAAGTAAAAGGAGTAAAATTAAGTACAGGAGAAGAATTAAATGCCGATAAAGTAATACTTGCAACAGGAGGAAAAAGTTATCCAATAACAGGTTCTACTGGTGACGGATATATACTTGCAAAAGATTTAGGACATACCATAACAAACATAAAACCTGCATTAGTACCACTTGTATCAAATGATGATTCATGTAGCAAATTACAAGGATTATCTTTAAGAAATGTGGCGATAAAACTAAAAAACAACGATAAAGTTATATATGAAGATTTTGGAGAAATGCTATTTACTCACTATGGTGTATCAGGTCCAATAATACTAAGTGCATCAAGTTATTTAATAAGATATAAGAATGTAGATGAATTACTTAAATCTGAAAATATAAAACTTGAAATAGATTTAAAACCAGCATTAACAGAAGAAAAGTTAGATTTAAGAATACTAAGAGATTTTAAAGAAGTAAAAAATAAAGAATTTAAAAATAGTTTAGATAAATTGCTTCCACAAAAACTAATTTCAGTAGTTATAGAAAAATCAAAAATAAATCCATATAAGAGGATAAATGAAATAACAAAAGAAGAAAGACAAAGATTAATAAATATACTTAAACATTTTACAATTAATATAACAGGTATAAGACCAATAGAAGAAGCTATTATTACTGCAGGTGGTATATCAACAAAAGAAATTAATCCAAAAACAATGGAATCTAAACTTATTAAAGGGTTATACTTTGCAGGAGAAATAATAGATGTAGATTCATTAACGGGTGGATTTAATTTGCAAATAGCATGGTCAACTCGGGTTTACTGCAGGGCTTTAAATTACAATTTATCAAAATAAGATTAAGGATTAAAATATGGAAACATTTAAAACAATAAAGAATAATGCTTTAGCAGAAATAACAGAAAAAAAATCAAAATTTATAGCACATATTTTTTATGTAGAAACACCAGAGGAAGCGGATAATTACATAAAAGAAATTAAAAAGGAATATCATGATGCAAGGCATAACGTTTTTGCTTATGCTATAGAAACTATGGATCGGTGGAATTGCTGTAAAATATAATGATGATGGAGAACCACAAGGAACAGCAGGAAGTCCAATATTAAAAATAATATTGGAGCAGGGCTTGTCAAATATTTTAGTTGTGGTTACAAGATATTTTGGTGGGGTATTATTAGGTACAGGAGGACTAGTTCGAGCATATTCTGAAGCCACATTAAAAGCATTGGAGAATGCTGAATTTGTAGAAAAAATTATAGGATATAAAGTAAAAATATGGATTGAATATGATTCAATAGAGCAAATAAAATATTATGCAAGTAAAAGTAATTTTAAGATTACTAATATAGAATATTTAGAAAATATAGAAATTATTGTAGAGATTGCAAAAGATAAACTGTTAGATTTTACAAATAATAACAGTAAAATACCTTTAAAAATTTTAAAATATGATATTTTAGAAGAAAAATATATTGATAGATAGGCGCTTTCGAGAAAAATTAGAAAAAATTTCCAAAAATCTATTGCAATATTTTGTAAATAATATTATAATTTGAATTGTAAAAAATTTACAAATATATTTTTAGGGGGAATAAACTTGAAAGAAAAAATTACAGTTTTAATTGCAGATGATAATCCAGATTTTGCAAGAACATTAGTTAGTTATTTAGAAAAAGAAGAAGATATGGAGGTTATAGGCATTGCTAAAGACGGAAAAGAAGCATGCGATATGATAATGAATACTGAGCCAGATGTTGTATTATTAGATGTAATAATGCCATATCTAGATGGACTTGGTGTATTAGAAAAAATTTCGGTGGCAAAAATGAATAAAAAGCCATTATGTATAATGTTATCAGCAGTAGGACAAGCAAAGATTACACAACAAGCAATTAATTTAGGAGCAGAATATTATGTTGTAAAACCATTTGATATTGAATTATTAATAAAAAGAATTAGGGATATAAGATACTTTAAGCCTCAGCCTTCACAAGGAGCAATTACAAATAGAGAAATAAAAGCTCCATATATAGAAATATCAGAAAAAAATAAGAAAGATGAAGAAAATTTAGAAGCATTAGTAACTAATGTAATTCACGAATTAGGAGTTCCAGCTCATATAAAAGGATATCAATATTTAAGGGAAGCTATTATGATGGTTATAAATGATATAGATATTATAAACCAAATAACAAAGCAATTGTATCCAGAGATAGCAATAAAATTTAAAACAACACCATCAAGAGTTGAAAGAGCAATAAGACATGCAATAGAAGTTGCATGGGCAAGAGGAGAGCAACAAGCAGTAGAAAGAATATTTGGTTATACAATTTCAGCTGCAAAAGGAAAACCAACAAATAGCGAATTTATAGCAATGATTGCAGACAAATTAAGACTAGAACTTAAAACTGCATAAATGACAGTTAAATCAATACTTACAAAGGATGCGTAAAGCTATAAACTATATGAAAATAGTTATAGAATAAGTGAAAAATCAGCATCCAGAGCAATAAATCAAAAATTCATAGGACAACAAACCTTTAATATTTATTGGTTAACATTTAAGAAGTGTTAACTTGTAAATATTGGAGGTTTTTATTATGCTAATATTAGAGTAACTACAAAAGATGAAAGGGGGAATACTTATTTAAAAGTGGAATTATAAAAGTATGTAAATTTTTATAATGTTTGCTTGAAATATACGAACAAATGTTATATCATATTAACAACCTTTTCAATGTCATAAAGGTAGTCTTTGCTTTAAAGACGGAAAGGGGGAAGAAACAAATGACAAAT
>CANRFS010000014.1 GCA_947629965.1 uncultured Clostridia bacterium | reverse complement strand
TTAGATAATACCTTATGGGGTGGAATAGTTGGAGATGATGGAGTTGATAATTTAGCTATTGGACCAGAAGTTCCTAGTGGACAAGTTTATTCTGAATTTCAAAATTACTTGAAAGAGCATAAATCTTTGGGTGTTATTTTAAATGTAAATTCGAAAAATGAATATGAAAATGCAATTTCAGGACTTAACCATCCTGCAGGAACATTAAAACCTGATGATTTTATCATAATTAAAGCAAACTGGAATCCTAAAAATTTAAATATAAAGGATATCTCCGAGGAACTAAATTTAGGAGCAGATAGTTTTGTTTTTGTAGATGATAACCCTGCAGAAAGACAAATTGTAAAAAGTTATGTCGAAGGAATTGCTACTCCAGAAATAGATGTTCCTGAAAACTACATTAGAACAATTGATCATAATGGATATTTTGAAGTTACTAATTTTTCTAATGAGGATTTGAAGAAAAATGAATTGTATAAAGATAATGCTAAAAGAAGCCAAATGATGGCAACTTTTGATAATTATGACGATTATTTACTTTCATTAAAAATGAAAGCCGAAATATCACCATTTAAGCCAATATATTTAGAAAGAATTTCTCAACTAAGTAATAAAAGTAATCAATTTAATTTAACAACTAAAAGATATTCATTGGCAGATATTGAAGAAGTTGATAAAGATGATAATTATATAAAATTATATGGTAAATTAGAAGATATTTTTGGGGACAATGGAGTAATAACAGTTGTAATAGGAAATATAAAAAATAAAGATGAATTACATATTGATTTATGGATAATGAGTTGTAGAGTTTTGAAAAGAAATATGGAATTTGCAATGATGGATGAGTTAGTAAAGAAAGCTCAAGAAAAGAATATTAAAACTATATATGGATATTATTATCCAACCTTTAAAAATAAAATGGTTAATAATTTTTATGACTTACAAGGATTTGAAGAAATTTCTTGTGATAGTCAAGGTAATAAAATATATAAATTAGATATATCAAAAGGATATACTAATAAAAATAATGTTATAGAGGTGCATGAATAATGGAAAATGAAGAAATTTATGAAAGATTAAATAATGTTTTTAGAGATGTATTTGATGATGAAAGTATTGTTGTAAAACCAGAAACTACTTCTAAAGATATCGAAGACTGGGATAGCCTAGAACATATTAATTTAGTTGTAGCAGTTGAACAGGAATTTGGTATAAAGTTTAACATGAATGAAGTAACAACAATGAAAAATGTTGGAGAAATGGTCGATATTATAAAATCTAGAATATAAGAAATAACAGAGCGGGTGAATTAAATGAATTTAACATCATTAGTTTTTTTAATATTTTGTATAATGGCTCTAGGTATATATTTTATAGTTCCAAAAAAATTTCAATGGTTTATTTTACTTATATCAAGTGTTATATTCCTATTTTGGAATAACCTAAGCGTATCAACAGTTATACAAGCTTTACTAGTTTTATTAGCTTCATATATTTTTGGTATATTAATAGATAAATACCACGATAACACTATTAAATCAAAAATATTTTTAATTATAGGTATATCAATAATTTTAGGACAATTAATTTGTTTAAAATATACCAATCTATTTTCAGTAACTATCAATCATATATTAAAGTTATTACATATTGATTTTCAGTTAGGTTTATCATATTTTAATTCTTTAGTAGGAATAAGTTATTATTCTCTAATTATGATTAGTTATTTAGTAGATATCTATCGTGGAGCATGCAAGTCACAAAAAAATATACTTAAATGTGCTTTATTTATGTCTTACTTTCCAATTCTTACATCAGGACCTTTTATTAGATACAATGATATAGAAAAAGACTTATATGGAAAACATAAATTTAATTATGATTCTATGTGTAGAGGATTAGTTAGAACTATATGGGGTGTGTTTAAAGTATTAGTGATTTCACAAAGACTTGGTATGTTTGTAGATACAGTTTATGGTGATTTAGCTACATATACTGGATTTTACACAATAGTTGCTGCACTATTTTTCCCCTTGCAATTATATACAAACTTTTCAGGTTCAATTGATATAATTATGGGAATATCAGAAATAATTGGAATTCATTTGCCAGAAAACTTTACTGCTCCATTCTTTTCTAAAACACTTACAGAATTTTGGAGAAATTGGCATATTACTTTAGGTGCTTGGCTTAGAGATTACATTTTTTATCCTTTGCTAAAATCTAATGCTATGCAAAATTTAACTAAAAAAACTAAAAAAATATTTGGTAAAAAAGCATCTAAAAAAATATCCCTATACTTATCAATGCTAATAATGTGGACAATAATAGGTGCATGGCATGGTGGAGCTTATACTTTTATTATAGGTTCAGGTTTATTACAATTTTTAATTATGGTTTTAGAAGATACCTTAGAACCACTTTCTAATAAAATAAATAATAAATTAGGTATAAAAAAAGAGGTTTTTAGTTATAAATTATATCAAATTATAAGAACATATCTTTTATTCGCATTTACAATGATTTTCTTCAGAGCTTCTAGTGTAGGGAATGCTGTAGAAATTATTAAAAATATGTTTGTATGGAACCCTTGGGTTCTGCTAGATAATACATCAATATATACTGCTGGTTTAGATATACATGATTTTAGAGTATTAATTATTTCATTAACAACCTTATTTGCTGTAGATAAATTATCACGCACTGGTAGTGTTAGAGAAAAATTATTTAAGCAAAATATAATATTTAGATGGGGAATGTTATATATTTTGATATTTGCAATTGTAATATTAGGATGCTATGGTGTAGGTTATGACCCAGCGGCATTTATATATAGACAATTTTAGGTAGAGGTTATATAGTGAAAAATTTTATTAAATCTATAGTATTTATAATAATATTCCTTATTATATTTTGTTGTGTTTTTAAAGTACTTTGGTTAGGAAAAACTTATGTTAGTTTTTTAATATATGATGAGCCTAAAAATTCTTCAGATATTGTTTATATAGGAAGTAGCGCAGTTTATACTTATTTTAATCCTGTATTAGCTTATGATTTATATGGTTTTACGACATGTTTTTGTGCAACTGGATCTCAACCATTTAATGCAATAAAATATTTACTTAAAGAAACTCAAAAATATCAAAATCCAGAATTATATATAATAGATTTAGCAACATCTATTGAAGATTGGGATTTCTTTGATGAAGGTGCTATAAGAAGAACAACTGATTCTATGAAATTTTCTAAGAATCGAATAGACGCAATTAATGAAATATTAAAATATAAAGGAATAGATAAAAAAGATTATATTAATTATTATTTTAGCTTTTTACGTTATCATGATATTTGGAGAGATATTACAAAAGAAAATTTTACAAAAAATGAATATTCATATAAAGGATTTATTTTGTCACCAGAATCATCAAAAAATATTTACATAGATGAATTTAATTGGAAAGATGATATCATGGAAATCTCAGCAGAAAAAAAACAAATATTAATGGAATTAATAGAGTATATTAAGGTTAATAATTTAAATGTTCTATTTACAATTCCTATAAGAGATACTAATAAAGCAGATAATGCGCAATTAAACTATGTTACAAAAATTTTAAGAGAAAATGGTTTTAACGTAATTAATTTTAATACATTAGAAGATTTTAGCGTTAATTATGCAACTGATTTTTATAATACATCGCATGTAAATATATATGGAGCAACAAAATATACTCTGTATCTCTCTAAATATTTAAATGACCACTATGATTTGCCAAATCACAATGGCGATGAAGCATATAATTCTTGGGAAAATGAATATGTTAGGTTTAAACAAGACTTTAAAGCCTTGACAAAAAAAGATTTTAATAAAATATTAACCAAATATAGCAATTAATATTTTAATTTATATACAAATACACCATAAATGTTAAATTTATTAAAAATATTTATAGTGTATTTTATATTTTTTCTTTATTTATTGACAAATTTATCTCACTTAATATATAATTATGTCGCTTTATAATTATGTATTATGAAGTATCGTTAATATTTAAATTTATTAATGTTATTCTTATAATGTGAAGTGAGAATTTGTTATGAATGAATATAAATTCAAGGATATAAAAATAGGTTTAGAAGAAAAGTTTGAAGTTAATTTAACAGAAGAAATGGTAAAATCTTTTTGTAATATAACTGGAGATATTAATCCTCTTCACAATGATTTAGATTTTGCAAAGTCTAAAGGTTATGACGAAAAAGTAGTTTATGGAATGCTTACTGCATCATTTTTATCTACGCTTGCTGGAGTATATCTACCAGGTAAATATAGTCTTATACATGGTGTTGAGATTCTATTTAAAAAACCAGTATTTATTTCAGATAGTCCTTTAACCGTTAAGGGCAAGGTAATAGAAATTAATGAAATATTTAACCAATTCACAATTCGTTTTGAAATTTTAAATAATAAATCTCAAAAAGTTGTAAGGGGAACTATGAAGGTAGGTGTTTTTGATGAGTGAAAAAGTATTATTAGTTACAGGTGCTTCTTCTGATGTAGGTGTAGAATTAATTACGCAAATATCTAATGAGTATGACTATATAATTGCACATCATATAGGAGATAATAGTAAATTACTAGATTTAAAAAAGAATTTAGCAGATAAACTTATTTTATTAGAAGGAAATTTTTTAGATGAAGATGATACTTATAAATTTGTAGGAAAAATAAAGGAATCTGGTAAAATACCAACACATATTGTTCATTTGCCAGCAGGAAGATGCGAAAATATGAAATTCTCAAAAGTGACTTGGGACAAGTTTCAAAGTGATTTAAATATTGCACTTCGTTCTTTAGTTATAATTTTAAATGCTTTTCTACCAATTATGGCAAAAAACAAATATGGCAAAGTAGTTGTTATGCTTACATCTTATACAAAAAATATTCCACCTAAATATTTATCTAGCTATGTAACTTCAAAATATTCATTACTCGGATTAGTAAAGGCACTTTCAAACGAATATGCTGATAAAGGAATTAGAATTAACGGAATATCTCCATCTATGATGGAAACAAAATTTTTACAAAGTATTCCTGAATTAATTGTAAAGCAAAATGCAATGAATAGTCCAACAGGTAAAAATTTATCAGTTAGTGATGTTATTCCTACTTTTAAGTTTTTATTATCTGAAAATGCAGACTGCATTACTGGACAAAATATAGCAATAACCAACGGAAATATTATGTAACAAAAATAATGCACTTTAAAAGTTGACTTTCACTTTTAAAGTGCGTTTTATTTTTATAGTTTTAATTTTTTAAGAACTCTTCTAGCTCCTCTGGAGTTCCTAATACATGAACTTTGTTTGCATCTATTATGCTTATTCTAACGTCCATGTCTTTGTTTATCATGTAATTATATAATGGTGCTATATACTTTTCTTTTTTCTCTAAATTATCATTATTAGAATAATATTCATTATATATTCTTTCATAGAGATCAGCAGAAGAAAAATAGTATGCTCCTAAAGTACAATTATCAGATATTCTCTGTTTTTCTCTTACTTCAATTACCTTTCCATTTTCATCAAGTTTTGCAAAACTCCAATGTTCTCCTTCTGCATGAAAGCAAGGAATATAACCATCTCCACTTATATCTTCGTATTTCATTTCATAAGGTTCTACATAAGTATCTATATTATATATCATTATACTATTTTCTTTATTGCAATAAGGTATTGCTAGCATACATGTAGTAGCTTGTCCATCTGTTAATTTATCAATTTCAAGTACATAAAAATTATCAATTCTATATTTTTTACATTGTTCTGATATAAATTCTTTTGAGTTATCTTCTTTTCGAACAACAAAAATATATTTCTCCACTATTTTATTATATCCTACTAAACTGTCCATTGACCATTCAAAAAGAGTTTTTCCTTTAGCTGTAATCATATATTTAGGAACTTTATATCCCGCTTCTCTAAAACGTGATCCAAGTCCTGCCATTGTTACAATTATAGTCATTTTTTTATCCATAATACATTCTCCCTCACTTTAAATTTTTCTTGCTTTTTTGCAGATTTCATCTAATTCTTCTACATTTTTGTTTAAAAATTCATCTGGTCTTATTGTTCTGTCATCTACATAAAAGCCTTTGTGCCCTGGCCATGGTTTTCCATATATAATCTCATCATAAGGTATCTCCCATTTATCAAGCCAATTTAATAGAATTTTTGCTGTATTTTTATTGATTTTTCCTATATTCCCATTATATGAATTCATATTTCTTGAAGTAAATAAAACAATTTTTGCTCCATTTTCTTTATAATACTTTAATTTCTCTATTATATTTTTATAAGGAATTAAATCTTCGTATTTTTCCTCTTTTCCCTTTATAGGACATAAAGTTCCATCAATATCAAAAATAAATGTTATATCTTCGTACATTTTTCTATCTCCTTTAGTATATTTATAGCATTTAATATAAATCCAAATACTTTTTGAGGATAATCTATATGTAGTGGTAACATTGATAAGAATAATGATGCTTCATATAATCTTACTAAATTATAATCAAATCCATTTTCTTCTACATATTGTCTAAATATTTCTATATATCTATCATTGTTATTATATACTTCTAATTCACATTTTAATTCACTATTAATATGTATAGAATAACTA
Organism: uncultured Clostridia bacterium; assembly: GCA_947629965.1. GTDB lineage: Bacteria > Bacillota > Clostridia > TANB77 > CAG-508 > CAG-452. Next base: position 10,119 of record CANRFS010000014.1, on the reverse strand, counting down.
CCACAATTAAACAAATCATAATTTCCACATATAGAATGTGATAATTTAGCTATATCATAATATGGGTTTGTCCATAAATCTTCTTCCTTTAAAGCTCCTTTTGGATCTATAAGTTTTAATATATCAGTTTCCTTACTGTATAACATATTTGCAAAGCATAAATCGCCATGTCCTATTACACTAATATATTTTTTATTATTGTTTACATATTTATTATATATCCTTAAATAATATTCAAAAATGTCATCTATTGAATTAAAGTCTGTTCCACTTTTTATATGTATATCAAGTTTAGCATATAATTTTTCTTTCTTTAATTGCTCTATTCTCTCTTTTATTTTTTTAACATATAAATTGTTTTCTATTTCTCTATATTCTTTTTGTGATATATTCTTTTGAATTCTATTATTTATATAATAAAAAGTTTTATTTAAAATATTTCTAAATTCTTCCTCATCAATAGCTTTGTGTATCCAACGTGTCGCAATATCTGTCATATGTAGTCTTTCCATTGTATACTGTGCAGTTTCTTCATTTTCTACATAATTATATGGCATTACCATCCATTTTTTCATTTCATCAGGAAGTAATTGATAATATGTATATTCTTGTTTTATTTTTTTCTTGTTTGTTGATTTTTTAGTTACAATATATTCATTTCCTTCCAAATTATTAAAAAATCTTGAATCAAATCCCTGTGAAATATATGTAAGTAAATTATTATAATTTGAAATATCAAAAAAAGCATCAACTTCAATTTTATTATATTTAGATATATTATCTATATTATTTAAATTTATATATCTATCAAGCATCTCTTTATAATTCTCTATATTGCTAAAAGCAAGTGCAACAGTATTATTGTCTTGAACAATTTTATAATCTTCATTAATAAAAGGAATTTTCCCTAATAATATTTTAAATTTTTCTGCATCTTTTATTGCAAAGTTAGAAAACATATGTAAAATTACTGTTTCTTTATCATATAATTCTATTTTTTTATAAGCATTTTTTATAGATGTTAAATTAATAATTTCCGAATCAATAGGTGCTTCTTCTACAATTTCTTTTACTCTATTAAATATAGTTTTTCTTTTTAAAATGATTTGTCCAAAACTCGCTTTACCAATTATTATTTTTACATTATGTGGTACATTAATTGTATCGTCATATAATAATATTACTTTTTTCATTTTATTCTCCCCTATTTTTTGTTAAATTAATTATTTTAGTTATAAAAATTATTCCAATATATATTGTAAATATAATTGCTGTTGCATATATATAATAATTAGATAATCCATTTTGTATTCCTAAAAAAGAATCATTAATGTAAGTTATAAAGTTAATTAGTCCCAGATCTACATTAATAGATTTACAAATTATGAATGCAAAAGATAATTCAAATACCCATGATAATAACGTTATCATAACAATAAGTATTTCTCTATCTTTTACCATAGACTTTACATCAACAAATATATCTTTAATTTCTTCTAATATTTTTAAGCATCTATTACCAATTTTAGTATTTTTATTAAGTATTAAATATTTATTTAAAAATCTATATGTATTTTCAAAAGATGTATAGATAATAATAATTAAAAACACAAATACCATCAATAGCATTGTAACTAAAGACATTGCTTGTTTATTAATAATTTCAACTACCATAAAGAGAATTAATAAAAATATGGCATCAAAAAATTTGTCTATTAATACAGCAATTATACTTTTTTTGTAATTTTTAATTTCATATCCATATAAATAAGCTTTATATAATTCTCCAATTCTTAATGGAATCGTTGTGTTAATGATTGAACTAAGTAAATACGCTCTTGTTAATTTTTTTATTTTTATTTTATATTCCATTAAAATAATATATTGACGTATAATTCTTAATAAGTGAATACATATAAATGGTATAATAGCAACCAAAATAGTTTTTAAATTAAGAGTTAGTATTTTGTTCCAACATAATATAACAAAACCTATTGTTACTATATTTACTACAACATTTATTGCCACATATAATTTTTTGTTTTTCATTTTTTACCTACTTTTTAAATTCTTTGAATATTCAATAACTCTTTTAATTAACTTTATTCTAGCTTTCATTCCTGTATTCCAAGAAGACTCGCCCTCTTCTCTTTTGTGCTGAATTACTTTATATCTGTATATATCTAATTTCATTTTTTTAGCCATATAATAGGCATATAAATCTAAAGAAAAGTCATAAGGTGGTGCTTCCCATTTTTCATAGAATTCTCTACTCATCAATGTTGGCTGTGCATTAATATCCCATAGCTTTGTACCTAATATTAAAGTTTCATATATACTCATTCCCATGGTGAATAATTTATCTACTAGTGGTCTATTGGTTCTTTTACCTTTTATAAAAATATTTTTTGGAAAATTATTTTCTTTTAAATAATCTATACCTTTAGCTATTTCCGAAGGATTAAATTGTAAATCTGCATGTAACCATCCTAAATATTCACCTTTTGCAGCCTTTAAGCCTTGCAAAATTCCATATCCATATCCTTGGTTTATCTCTACTGTTTCAATAGTTATAAAATTATATTTATCTTTTAGTTTATTCATTACTTCGCTACTATTATCCTTAGAACCATTATTTACTAAAACTAATTCGATATCATAATTTTTATCAATTAAATTATTTTTAAATTCTTCTACTAATTTATTTAAATTTTTTTCTTCATTGTAGCAAGGAACTATAATCGAAAAATTCATTTTTTAACTTTCTCCTTAAATATAATATTTTTTTGTAGCAAATAATTTACTATCATACTAATTCCTGTAGCTATAATATATGCTAATAACTTATTATTAGTAATAATATACCCTAATTGATTTATTGTTACATTCGTAGTAATATTTATTGCTTGTACTATAATATACAATATTATTTGCTTTGTATTAATTTTTTGTTTATCATTAAACGTCCATGATTTATTTAAGAAAAATGAATATGTGCATGAAACTATCATTGAAAAACATTTAGCAAATGACATTGCAATAACATTGCTTAATAGTAAATATATAATAAAATCTAAAAGTGTTGAGCTTCCTCCCACAAATATAAATTTTATAAATTTATATTTGTTTATTAAATCTTTTAATCTATTCATTCTATTATTACCTCTTATGTGTACTATATTATATATTATGTAATTGTATTTTGCAACAACTTGCATATCTTTTATTGATGCAAACCAAAAGAAGCGATTTTATTTGATTAAAAAGTTACTTTTTTAATGTGGGATTTAGGTTTAATCGAGTTACTAGAAGAAAAGCAATGAACCATCACTTTAAAAATTTAACTAAAAAATTTTAATTAATTATTAAATGAATATAATAATTAATATTGTTGCAGGGTAGTTTCTATAAAAATTACCCTTTAATATTGCTTATTTAAACATTATTTACACCTGTTGACAAAACTGTCTTTTAAAGATAAAATCATTATGGAATGTTAATATTGGAGGTACTTTACATGTGGGGAGATATTGCAATTACATTTTTGCTTGCTTTTATAACTGCATATGTGTTTACACCTTACACAGTAAGGCTTGCGCGAAAAGTTAAAGCTTTAGATATACCAAAAGATGGAAGAAAAATACATAAAAAAATTATGCCACGCCTTGGTGGAATTGCAATTGTGATTGGTTTTTTAGTTTCTGCAACCTATCTAATTGTTACAATGGTTATTGAAAAAAAATTAGATATATTTGCAAATAATTATTATAAAAAATTAATTGGTTTATTCTTAGGGATATGCGTTTTAGAGACATTTTGTTATATAGATGATACAAAAGGCATAAATCCACTAGTTAAATTAATAGGACAACTTATATCTGCAATAATCGTGGTTTCTAGCGGTGTAGTCATGGATCAAATTATAATAGCACGTGCTGGAACCATTATTTCTAACGAATGGTTTTTAAGAATATTCACAGTTTTATGGATTGTAGGAATAACTAATGCAATAAATTTAATAGATGGCTTAGATGGCTTATCTACTGGAGTTTCCCTAATTTCATCAATATGCTTAATGATAATATTTATATTAAATTCCTCTCCTATTATATCAATAATACTTGCAACAGCACTTGCAGGTTCTTTGCTTGGATTTTTACCATTTAATTTTAATCCAGCCAGAACTTTTATGGGAGATACTGGTTCTAATTTTATTGGTTTTGTGTTGTCAGTTATTTCTATATTAGGTATTGCTAAAACATATACAGCAATTATAATCATCGCACCTTTGCTTGTTCTTGCCTTACCAATATTTGATACATCTTTTGCAATTATAAGAAGGATTATAAGAGAAAAATCTTTTAAAGCAGTATTTAAAGCTGACAGAGGACACCTTCATCATAAATTAATTGATAGAGGTTATTCTCAAAAACAAGCTGTTTTTATTCTATATGGAATAAGTGCTACTTTTGGTTTGTTTGCTATTATATTATTAGAAAGTGGTATATGGAAAGCTATTTCATTTGCTCTCCTAGTTATTGCTATTGCAGCGATAGGTTATAAAGATATTTTTAAAGTTAAAAAAAATAAAGTTAAAAAGGTATAAACTATGAAAAAAACATTAAAAAGAATAATATATAATTTCCCTATACATTTAAAAAAATATATAATATTAGAAAGTAATCCAGATTTATCTGACAATACATATTCTTTATATCTTAATTTACTAAAAAATAAAGTTAATGAAAGTTATAAAATTTTTTGGTTTGTTAAAGATAAAACTTTATATAAAGACATACATGAAAAAAATGTATATTTTATAAATCATTATGGAAAACTTTCTTTCATTGAAAAGATAAAAGATTTTTATATAAGTCTCAATGCAAAATATATAATTGACTGTAATAAATTAGTTTATAAAAGAAATAAACATCAAAAAAGATTATATCTAGGGCATGGAATGCCATACAAAAAGGTTATAGAATATTGTAAATTAATTGGAGATGTAGATTATTTTCTTAGTCTATCACCTTTTTTTGATGATATTCTCTCTGAATTGACTTGCATAGATAGAAATAAATTTATAGACTTAGGCTATCCTCGAAATGATGATTTGTTTTCTAATAAAAATATTAAAAATATTTTAAAAAATAAAACTTATGAAAAAATAATACTCTGGCTTCCTACATATAGACAAAGGGAAAGCAATTCTTCCAACTTAAGTATGAACAATACCTTTAATTTAGGAATACCAGTTATTTATAATACAAAAAATCTTAAAATTTTGAATGATATTTTGAAAAAACATAATATATTATTAGTTTTAAAACCACATCCTGCCCAAGATTTATCTGTAATCAAGACAGAAAATTTATCTAATTTTATTATTCTTACAAATGAGGATCTAAACAAAGAAAATATAAATTTATATGAATTTTTAGGGCGAACTGATGCTTTGATTACTGATTATTCATCAGTATATTATGATTATTTATTAACCGATAAGCCAATTGCTATTACTACTGATGATTTAGAGGAATACAAAAAAGTTTTTGAATTTGTATATGATAATATTTATGATGTAATAAAAGGTGAATATATAAATAATTTTGAAGATTTAAAATTATTTATTCAAAATGTTGCCTCAGGAAATGATGTTGCTAAGGAAGATCGAACAAATACGAAACAAATTTCACATAAATTTCAAGATGGAAACTCTAGCAATAGGGTTTATGAATTTCTTGTAAAAAATATGGGACTATAATAAGGAGCATGCTATGAAAAGCCAAATAAAAATTGGAAGTATTTTATCATATGTAGTTATTGTTTTAAATATATTAGTTGGATTAATTTATACTCCTATAATGATAAGAATAATGGGACAGTCTGAATATGGAACTTATTCTCTAATTTCTTCAATAATTGGATATTTAACTGTTTTAGATTTAGGTTTTGGTAATGCAATAATTATATATACATCTAGATATAGAGCAAAAAATCAGGTTCAGGAACAATATAAATTAAATGGAATGTTTTTTATTATATACTCTATTATAGGTGTTGTAGCTGGAATTATGGGCGCAATACTTTATGCTAATATTGATAATATGTTTGCAGATACAATGACTATCCAAGAATTACAAAAAGCAAAAATCATGACGGTTATATTGATTATTAATTTAGTACTTACATTTCCTTTAAGCATTTTTGGTTCTATAATTACAGCCTATGAAAAATTTGTATTTTCGAAAGTAGTAAATATAATAAGAATAATTTTAATGCCATGTATTATGCTTCCTTTGCTATATATGGGATACAGATCTGTAGCTATGACAGTAGTTACAACAATATTAAATATAGCATGTTTAATTATTAATTTAATTTACTGTTTAGCAATAATAAAAATCAAACTTAAATTTGGTAAATTCGATACTAAATTGCTTAAAGAAATTTTCGGATATTCATTTTTTATATTTTTAGCAATAATTGTTGACAAAATAAATTTAAATATTGATCAATTTATATTAGGTTCTGTTGTTGGAACCGTTGAAGTTGCAATATATACAATAGCAGCGCAAATACAAACCATATATATTTCTTTATCAACTGCAATTAATGGAGTTTTACTTCCAAAAATTACTATGCTCGTAGAAAATAAAGAATCTGACGAAAAAATATCTGACATATTTATTCAAACTGGTAGACTTCAATATATAATAATGGCTTTAATAACTACAGGATTTGTTATATTTGGACATGAATTTATTAAAATTTGGGCAGGAGAAGGTTATGATAAATCTTATTGGACTGAACTAATTTTAATGGTTCCTTCACTTGTTCCATTGATACAAAATGTAGGAATAAATATTCTCCAAGCAAAAAATATGCACAAATTTAGAACAGTTGTATACTTTTTTATAGCAATAGCAAACTTATTTATAAGTATACCCCTTGCTAAAAAATTTGGTTCAGTAGGCTCTGCTATTGGAACAAGTATCGCATGTCTGCTTGGACAATGGATAATTATGAATATATATTATTATAAAAAAGCAAATATAAATATACCAAAATTTTGGAAGAACATATTTAAAATGTCTATTCCAGTAGTAATAATTTTTGTACCTACACTTTTAATTAATAATATGTATATGTCTTCTAACATAATTGTTGTAGGATTAAAAATTGTATTATATACTATAGTATATTCAATTTTATTATGGTTTTTCGCATTAAATGATTATGAAAAAGATTTAATAAAAAAACCTATAAATAAACTTTTAAAAATTAATATATAAATGGAGGCAAAATGTATAAAGTAAGTATAATAGTTCCTATTTATAATACAGAACAATATTTAAATAAATGTTTAGACTCTTTAGTAAATCAAACATTACAAGATGTAGAAATTATTTTAATAAATGATGGCAGTACAGATAATTCGCAAAATATAATAGATGAGTATTCTGCTAAATATCCAAACAAAATAAAATCTTTTACAAAAGAAAATGGTGGACAAGCCACTGCTAGAAATTTAGGAATAACAAAAGCTACTGGAGAATACATAGGATTTGTAGATAGTGATGATTGGATAGAGCTTAATATGTATGAAGAATTATATAATAAAGCACTTGGCGAAGACTTAGATATTGTTTGTTGTAACGAATATTTAGTAACAGATAATGTAAAAAAGAAAAATTTTAATAGATTAATTTATCCAAATGATATTAATAATAATTATATTATTAGAGAAAGCGGAGCATGGAATAAAATAATTAAACGAGATTTAGTTATCAATAATAATATATTCTTTTTAGAAAATCGTATTTATGAGGATTTAGCAACTATACCAACACTTGCATTATACACTAATAAAATTGGATATATAAATTCTTACCTTTATAATTATTTAATTAGAAATGGCTCTACTATGAATCAAATTAAATACAGCAAAAAACTAGAAGATATATTTCCTGTTATGGAAGAATTATCAATTAAATTTGAAAATAATCATAAAGAAGAACTAGAATATCTTTATATTATACATTTATTACGTGAAGCATCATTAAGATTTTTACTTTACAAAGAAGGTAAAAATAAAAGAAAAGAAATAATTAATTTAATGAAAAATAAATTTCCTAATTGGAGAAATAATAAATATTTTAAAAAAGATAGTTTCAAAGATCAACTTATATGTAAAATGCTTTATACTAATAATGTTTTACCGATTAAAATATATTTAATGCTAAAATCTCATTAATAATTATTAAACAAATTAAATTTAGGTGGTTAAATAATGGCTAAAGTAAGTATAATTGTGCCAGTATATAATGTAGAAAAATATTTAGAAAAATGTTTAGATTCATTAGTAAATCAAACATTTAAGGATATTGAAATCATCATAGTAAATGATGGTAGTACCGATAATTGCAGAAAAATAATTGATAAATATTATGCAAAATATACTAGTATTATTAAAGTTATAACTCAAGAAAATAAAGGACTTGGAGCTGCAAGAAATACAGGATTAAAATTTGTTACTTCTGATTATATAATGTTTGTAGACAGTGATGATTATATACAGTCTAACATGGTTTATGAAATGTACAATAAGATATTACAAGAGCAAGCTGATTTTGTAATATGTGGTTTTAATGTGGTAAACGAACATTATGAATTAACTTCTAAAACATTTCCAAATAAGTATGAAGCATATGATTTTAATACTCAAATGATTTTCGGAAACCTTTGTGCATGTAATAAAATTATTAAAAGAAATTTATTAGATGATGATTTAAATTTTAGAAGTAATGTGTGGTATGAAGATATTGATTTTAGTTTTAAACTATTTTTAAAAGCTAAAAAAATGTGTATCTTACCTAAAAATTTATATAATTATTTATTAAGACAAGGCTCAATTATGAACTCTAATAATTTACGAAAAAATTTAGATTTAATAGATGCCTTTAATGAAATAATAAATTATGCAAAGAAAAATAATTGTTTTGATAAATATTATAATGAAATTGAATTTTTAGTAATAGATCATTTATATATTTCTTGCATAGTACGAATACTTACAAATATTAATTCAACTAAAAAAGAAAAAGATGAATTATTAAATATTATTTTAGAATATATAAATAATAATTTTAAAAATTATTCTAAAAATAAATATATAAAGCTATTATCTTTAAATAGAAAAATAATTTTTTATTTAATTCTTTTATAATTTTATTATATTGTAAAAATCATATTTAAAATAAAAAAATAGAAAGTAGGATTTAAATGAAAAAAATTAGTGCTATAAAAAATAAAATAAATTTTGAAAATATTTTTATATTATATATAATGTTACAACCAATAATTGATATGATAACCTCTTTATGTGTAAGAAATGTATCAAGCCAATTAAGTATTGGTATATTTGCAAGAGCTATTTTTATAATCTATATAGTAATTTACACAATAATAAAAGTGGATAAAAAAAGTAAATGGCAGCTTATAATATATTATTTATGCACTGCCGCATATTTTGCTATATTCTTAATAAACAGCTATACAAAATATGGATTTTCTATGATATTTGTACAAATAAAGGGACTTATAAAAACATTTTACCTACCAATAATATTAGTGACATTATTGATATTATTTAAACAAGATAAATATTCAACTAAAAGAAAATATTTAAATATAGCATTATTTATTTATGTTTTAACTATAGTTATTTGTAATATATTTTCTATTGGGTATCCAACATATCCTATGAAAGAAAATGTCGGAACAATAGGATTATTTTATGCAGGAAATGAAATAGGCGCAATTATTGCTATGCTCTCTCCAATATGTTTTGCAACATTTATTTCACAAAAATTTAGCTTTATACATGCTATCTTATGTGCTCTTACTATATATTCAATGTTAGAAATAGGAACTAAAGTAGCATGCATATCAGCAATAATCTTAATATTTATGTCATTAATACTTGTATTTATAAAATTTATTACTGATAAAAATTTTAGTAAACAATTTGCTACAATAGCATTAATAACTTTGCTAACAATTTTATTTATAGGAAATACATCCGCCGGAAAAAATTTAGGAATAGACCCTATTTTT
>CANRFS010000013.1 GCA_947629965.1 uncultured Clostridia bacterium | reverse complement strand
GCAATATCAGACGGAACATTCACATTATCAGAAACGGAAGTGAAAAATCAGTTTTATTTTTATCGGAATGATGGAGATGTTTTAACTGATATAGGCAGAGAACCGATGGATTTGTATCAAGCATACATTATTCGTAAAATGATGAATGGCAAAATAACCGATATGGTTATGAACGATATCTATTCAGAGATGTCTGATGATGGAAAATGTATTAGATTGACTATCTACGATATCGGCGAAAAGCCAGTAAAGAGCAACAATCCAACTGTCAGAGACAAACAACCCAATTTTATAAAGCGCTTATTTAATAAAATCTTTGGGTAATACAATGAAAGGTAGAAAATAGCACTCTAGCTGTTATCTACCTTTTATTATTGTTTTAAATTTGCTTTCAAAATAGAATGATGTTCTTCTAAAACATACCTTTCCATCTTAATAGGAAACTCGGAACTAATACCCATTTGCAGTTTCCGTTTGCAAAGTAACAGTGATTGCTGTTCCTTGCTCTACTTCTTTTCCAGCAGCAATATCTTGACTTACAACTACTCCAGAACCATCTATAATTACATTTAAATTAGCTGCTTTTATAGAATTTAGTACCTGAGAAGAAGTCATACCTCTTAAATCTGGAACTTTTTTAGGTGTTCGAACATTATTATTAGAAGTATACAGATATATAGTTGAATCTTGGAATAATGTAACGCCAGGCTTTGGAACTTGGTCTATAATTAAAGTCGAATTTTCATCTTCAGCTCCAGTTATTTTTACATTAAATCCAGCGTCCTTTAAAATAGATTTTGCTTCAGAAATAGTTTTATTTCTTACATCAGGAAGCGGACTTGTTTTAGTTGATGTTGTATTAGTAGATGGATTATTATTTGATGCAACACCAAGATAAGGTAAAACTTCTGATAATATTTGTTTAATAACAGGACCTGCAACTTGGCTTCCTTGGTGACTAAAGCCTTTAGGATTATATATTGTAACAAGAACAACTACCTGAGTATTTACAGTAGGTGACATAGCAATAAATGAAGCAACATAACCTTCATCTTCGTTTCCTGATAAAGGTTCTGATGTTCCAGTTTTTCCACCTACAGAATAACCATTTATTTTTGCATATTTACCAGTACCATCATTTACTACATATTCTAGCATGTCCATCATGGTATCAGCAGTGTCCTTAGATATAACTTGTCTTATCGATTTAGGTTCAATAGTAGTAACTGCGTTGGTATTAGTATTTTTTATTTCTTTTACTATACGAGGCTGCATTAATACCCCTTCGTTAGCTACAGCAGATACAGCTGTAATTAATTGAATAGGAGTTATTGTAAACCTTTGTCCAAAAGACATTGTAGCAACGTTAAATTCATTTATAGTACTTTCATCAAAAAATACGCTATTTGATTCGCCATAGAAATATGGATTAGTGGTATTAAACAACCCAAATCCTTTATAATATTTATACAAAGTTTTAGCACCTATTTTTCGTCCTAATTGTATAAAAGCAGGGTTACATGAATTTCCAAGTGCCTCTCTTAAACTTTCTGAGCCATGTGGTTCATAATATTTCCAACATCTCATTGTAACACCAGACACATCTTCATATCCAGAACAGTAAAAATCAGAGTGATTATCAGGTGTAATTAATCCCTCTTCTAAACCTGCAGCAGCAGTTATTATCTTAAACGTAGAACCAGGTTCATATGTACTTTGAACAGCTGTGTTTTTCCACATATTAAATAAAGCGTTGTTTTTATCATCTGAAGAAAGTTTGTCCCATTTTTCCTTTAATTCAGGATTATTTATAGTGAAAGGAGCATTTAAATTATAATCTGGATATGTTGCCATAGCTAGCACATCACCACTTGATGGATTCATTATTATAACATTTCCACCATCCGCTTTGTTTTCTGTAACAGCCTGTTCAAGATATTTTTCTGCTATAGACTGTATATTAACATCAATAGTAAGAGTTACATTACTGCCATTTTGAGCTTCCACATAAGTTTTTTCTCCATTTGGAATTTCACCATTTACTGAATTAGTAGAAGCTAACAATTTTCCGGGGAGTACCGAGCAAGAATATCATCTAAAGTAGCTTCTAATCCCCAAAGGCCAGAATTTTCTGTACCAGTAAAACCTATAAGATTTGATGCTAAATTATTATAAGGATAATATCTTTTTGTATCTTCATTAATGGAAATACCAGACGTTATTTTATTGTTTTCCATCCAATCTTTTAGTAAAACTATTTTATCATTTTCAACTTTTTCAGCAATTGCAAAAGTAGTTTCTTTTGTTTTTAATTTTTCTAATGTTTCGTCGTAATCTAATTTAAAAATATCACTAAAGGCATGTGCTAAAATTTCCTTATTAACTTCTGTATCATCTGAATATTTTATTTTAGTAGGAGTTACATATACAGTGTCAACTTTAGCACTAATTGCAAGAGCTTTGCCTGTAGAATCATAAATTGTTCCTCTATTAGGAATTATAGTTTTACTAGATAATTGATTTCTAACAGCTTCTTCCTTTAATTCAGCGCCTTGTACAAATTGTAAAAAAAGTAATCTTACTATTAATAAAAAAAGTAAAATAATAGCTGAAAAAAGATATATAAATAATCTTTTTTTACCTAATGAATCTATTTTAATAATTTTTCTATTTCTGCCCATATTAACACACACCTATTTTTTATTTTTATTATACAAATTGTATATCATTAATCATTAAAAATCAATTAAAATATGAAAAACTATGTAGCATTATGTATATGTATCAATAATGTGAAACAAATGGCTATAAAAAAATTATTTAAGTATGTTTTAACTGCGTTTTCTTTTGTTTTTATATTACAAATATATAACAAAAAAACAAGAAATATTGACAGCGAAAAAAAGATAATATATTATAGATATGTAAATTAAAATGGACATAAAAATGATTAAATTTGGAAAAATAAAAAAGACTAAAATTAGTCCGTCCAAAAAAAGAAAAAACAAATGAAGGAGAGAAAAGTACGTGAATCAAGAAAAATTAAAAAACAGAGGAATTACATTAATAGCCCTAATAATCACAATAATTGTAATGCTAATATTAGTGGCAGTAACAGTAAGTGTAGCATTAAATGGAGGGTTGATAAGAAGAGCTCAGGAAGCAAAAACAGAAACACAAGAAGCACAAATACAAGAAAGAGATTTGCTTACAGGAAGAATAAAAATAGGAGACAAATGGTACGATTCACTGGATAAGTATTTAGAAGGAACACCATCTGATAATCAAGATGACGAGACATCAAGCTGGGAGCAAGATGAGGATGGAAATATCACATATAATGGAGAAGATTCAGGAATAAAAATAGGAGATTATGTGGAGTATACACCAGACTCAGGGATATATGAAAGTACTAAGTTAGGTAAAGAATATACTGGTACCCAAAGTAATAGTTCAAATTTAACAACAGAAAATTTAAATTGGAAGATATTAGGAGTAGATAAAAGCGGTTGTTTAATACTAATAAGTGAGTTACCAACATCTGAAAAAGTTTATTTTAATGATGCTGTAGCTTATAATAATGGTGTATATATACTAAATGATATTTGCGCTAAGTTGTACAGTAATAAGAAATTAGGAGCAACGGCAAGAAGTTTAACAATAGAAGATGTAGAAGCAGGATTTAACGATGCAGGGATAAGTAAAAGAAATGAAGATACTCCTTATGCAGCTGAATATGGAGAAACGAACAAATATACAACTGATTTAAACTATCCAGTACTATATGCTAAGGAAAATGGATCAGGAATAGATGTAGAAACTGTAAAAACCGATGGAATTGAAGGAAGTGAGCCTTATTATACAGAGGAGCAGTTAACAACAAAAGAAAAAGAAAGTGATACTGCAAAAACATATATGACATGTAAACATACGGCCTATATATTAGATACTTCTAAGGGAAAATATTTTGAAAGTGATAATTTCAAAAATATAATATTTTCATCAGATGTTGGTTATTGGCTTGCATCAAGATGCGTTGAAGATTCTTACACCTGGGGGTTTCCATTTTTCTCGTTGCGTACCATCAGTGGTTCTACTATAGATTATTGTTCCTTATACGGGGGCGACGGAGCGGGTGTAAGAGGAGGGTTTGGCGGCGGAGGCGGCGGAGGTGCCGGAGGTGGTGACGTCGAAAGTTATAACGCATCTGTCCGTGATGTTTCCTTAGAAAATCGTATTATGCCGATCGTTCTATTACCAATGGACGCCTCGAATGCTTTAAGGCCCGTTGTTCACCTCGGCTCTGGTGTCGAGGTTACTGCAAGTTCTGGTGAAAATAGTGCTGGCAATCCTCATACTTTAAATTAATTATCAATTAAAGAATAACTATCGATACTATGTCTTGGCATGCTAGAATTTAATTTCTAGCATGCTTAAATTTTATATTAACATGGTAGATACTACCATTAATAACTACTCCTTTATATCAATTATAAAACTTCAAAAATATGAAAAACTATGTAGCATTGACACATAGTATATAATAGTATTGGTGATAAAAGTGAATTCATATATAGAGACAAAAGATATTTTAAAAAAATATAATATTGTAGCAAATAAAAAATTAGGTCAAAATTTTTTAATTAATGATGAAGTAATAGATAATATTATTAAAGCATCTAATGTTAATAAAAATGATTTGATAATAGAAATTGGACCAGGTCTTGGAACACTTACAAAAAGACTTTTAGATAATGCTGGAAAAGTTGTATGTATTGAATTAGACACAAGAATGATTAATATTTTAAATGAACGTTTTAAATTTTATAATAATTTTGAATTAATCAATGAAGACGTTTTGAAAGTGGATTTACATAAATTAATAAAGGACAATAAAAATAGTAATATACTAAATGTAAAAATAGTTGCTAATTTACCATATTATATAACTACTCCTATTATAATGAAATTATTAGAAGATAAGCTAAATATAGAAAGCATAACAGTTATGGTTCAAAAAGAAGTAGCAGATAGATTGGTAGATGTTCCAGGAGGGAAGAATTCAGGAGCTATAACTTATGCAATCAATTATTATACCAAGCCACAAAAAATAATAGATGTACTAAATACATCATTTATACCAGCTCCAGAAGTAAATTCAAGTGTAATAAAATTAAATGTTTTAAATAAACCTTCAGTAGAAGTAGCAGATGAAGAATTATTATTTAAAATAATAAAAATAGCGTTTATGCAAAAGCGAAAAACACTTTTAAATGCTCTTACAAACGGAAAATTAGCATCAAAAGAACAAATTGAAAGAATGTTAACTGATTTAAAAATAGATTTAAAAATAAGAGGAGAGAAACTAACATTAGAAGATTTTGCAAAAATATCTGATTATGTCAGTAAAAATTGACAAAATAGCCATTTTGAGGTAAAATAGAAAGTGTAAATTTTTGGAGGAGATAATAAAAACATGCAAAATAACAACATGAAAATAATCAAAAATATAGAGGCTAAAACGAAGGTGTATCTTGCAATAATTGCGATAGCCTTAATTTTGTTATGTATAAATTCTGCAATATATATTATTCCAAGTATTATTGTATATGCGTTAATAATTTTATATACAATTTGGATATACAATAAAAGAGAATCAGAAATATCTAGTTATATAGATGAACTTACAATCAGTATGGATTCAGCAGCAAAAAATACATTATTAAATTCACCATTTCCATTAATAATATTAGAAACAGATGGTAATGTAATTTGGAGAAGTTCTAAATTTAACAAAGAATTTGCAAATGTTGGAATTAATAATTATATTGACGAAATTACAAAAGAAATAAAAGTAGATATAGATAATAATAATATACCAACAGTTGATAAAGAAGTAACTATAGACGAGAAAACTTATCATGTAATTGGTGATTATGTAAAAATAAAGCAAAAAGATAAAAGGAAAATAAGCAAATACATGACAATATTATATTTTATTGATATAACTGAAGAAAAAGAGTTATTAAATAAATATAATAATTCAAAAACATGTCTTGGAATTATAATGATAGACAACTATGATGAAATAATACAAAGAATAGCAACAGAAGAAAAGCCACAAGTAATGGCAGAAATAGAAAAAATGTTATATGATTGGGCAAGCCAGTCAAATGGCGTTATGATAAAAACAGAAAGAGATACATTTGTATATGTATTTGAACAAAAATATTTAGAACAAATGCAAGCTGATAAATTTAGTATTTTAGATAAAATAAAAGAAATAAAAACTAGTGAAAAATTACAATTAACATTAAGTATAGCTATATCTAATGATGGAGAAACAAATTATGAAATATATCAATCAGCTAATGATGCAATGAATATAGCACTTGGCAGAGGTGGAGATCAAGCAGTAGTAAAATCAGATGGAAAATACAATTTCTTTGGTGGAAAAGCGCAAGAATTAGAAAAAAGAACAAAAGTTAAGGCAAGAGTTGTAGCACATGCTTTAGAAGAATTAATAGAAGATGCAGAAAATGTAATAATTATGGGACATCAAAATGGCGATATAGATTCAATGGGATCAAGTCTAGGATTATACAGATTTGCAAAGACAATAAAACCAGATGTTTATATAGTAAATAATACCAAAAATTTAGCTATTGACAATTTTATAAATATATTAAACGAGCAAGAAGAATATCAAAATGTCATTATAGATAAATCACAAGCTCTAGCAAAAATAAATCCTAATACATTATTAATAATTACAGATACACACAAAAAGAATTTTGTTGAGGTACCAGAGCTTTTAGATAAAACAGAAAATATAGTTATAATAGATCACCATAGAAAAAGCGCAGAATTCATAGAAAATGCAACACTTACCTTCCACGAAGCTTACGCATCATCTGCATCTGAATTAGTTACAGAAATTATAGAATATGGAACTAATGATATAGTATTAAATGAAATAGAAGCAGAAGGATTGTATGCTGGAATTATGGTAGACACAAAAAACTTTACATTTAAAACAGGTGTTAGAACTTTTGAAGCTGCAGCCTACTTAAAGAAATATGGTATTAATATAATAAGAGTAAAAAAATGGTTCCAAAGTGATTTGAAAAATTATAATGTAATAGCAGATATAGTAAAAAGAGCAGAAATAATAAATGAATCAATTGGAATATCAGAATATAAGAAAAAAGATAAAAACGCTAATTTAATTTGTGCAAAAGCTGCAGACGAATTGCTTACTATTAGTGATATAACAGCATCATTTGTAATTGGAAACTTAGGAGATAAAATATGTATTAGTGGACGTTCTATAGGTGATATAAATGTGCAAATAATACTAGAGAAACTTCGGAGGCGGTGGACACATCACACTTGCCGGAGCACAATTAGAAGGTATGACATTAGATGAAGCAAAACATGAACTTATAATAAGAATAAATGAATATTTTACAGAATTGGCATAAAACATACATAAAACTAGTAATAATATCAAAATAAAAGAAACAAAAGAAAAAATTTTAAGTAAAAATATCACAAATTGCAAAAAACTTTTTCTATTTTGACAACTGGATATGACAAAAAAATCTATAAAGAAGTAGTAGAATTAGAACTTGTAGTGAGAGCATTTTGGACAAAATAAAAAATTAGTTTATATAACACAAAAGAATAGAAAAAGTATTGAAGGTGGTAAGGATGTTTCAAAATATTATAGATGAAGAAATAAAAGAAAATGAAAGTTTTGATACCGAGAAAAAGAAAAAAAGAAATATAAATCTTAAAAATCTTTTTTCGGTATCAGACTTTGTTTTATATGCAATTTCATTTATGGTATCGATGGTAAGCTTTAATGGAGAATTTGCTCCTTTTGGACTTGCCATATTTGCAGCTGTTTGTAGCAATAGAATACCAGCAGGAATAGTATATATTGCTGTTGCTTTAGGAAGCTTAATAGGTTTTGGACCAAATGGATTTTTAAGTTATTTATTAACTACTCTACTATTTATAGTAATGACTTTAATATTTAGACCAAGATTTCAAGAAGATAGAAATGAAAAACAAAAATTAGGATTATACCTTATGGCTTCATCATTTGTAGTACAAGCAGGAAAAATGTTTTTTACAATGTTTCTAGTGTATGATTTATTAGTAAGTATTGTATTTGCTATTCTTACATATATTTTCTATAAAATATTTTCAAATTCGATTACAGTTATAAAAGAATATGGAATAAAGCAAGCCTTTACTATAGAGGAGGTAATAGGCGCGAGCCTTTTACTATCAATTGCATTTTATTCATTACATTCACTAAATGTTTTTGGATTATCAATTAGTAATATTTTAAGCATTATGTTAGTTCTTTTTTTAGGATGGAAAAATGGTATGCTAGTTGGAGCAACATCAGGAATAACAATAGGAATGGTACTTGGAATTATTGGATCTTCGAGTCCAGTTTTAATTGCATCATATGCAATATCTCGGAATGTTAGCAGGTATATTAAATAAACTTGGTAAAATAGGAGTTATAATAGGTTTTGCTTTGGGAAATGCAATTCTTACTTATGTAGCAAATGGAAACACCGTTCCAGTTATTACAATAAGAGAAATTTTAATTGCTTCACTTGGACTATTATTGCTTCCAAAAAATATTAATATAGATATATCTGATATAGTTGGTAGAACAAAACTTCTTCCTACAACTGCTGGACAAATAGAAGGAGATAAAGAAACAGTATATAAACTAAATACAGTTTCTGAAACAATTTCAGAAATGGCAAGAAGTTATAGCGAAGTTGCAGCAACTACAATAGACACAGACGAAGAACTTAAAAATGATAGCAAAGAAAACTTTAAAGATGAACTTTTAAATAATATAGAAGATTTTTCAGACAACGTATTATACGAAGATATAATATACGATGATGAACATATCTTAGATGATATATATAATTTATTAGAAGAAAAAGAAGAAATATCAAAAGAAGAATTAATTTCAATATTTGAAAAAAATAATAGTTATATAATTGGATTGAACGAGGAAGACGATAGAAATAAAGAAATTGAAAATGACATAATGCAGATTGTAAAAGCGGTTAATCATACTTACAGAATAAATAAATTAAATTTAGTATGGAAACAAAAAGAAGCAAGTAACAAAAAAGTTCTTGCAACTCAACTTCGGAGGAGTTTCAAAAGTAATATCATCACTTGCAGATGAGATAGAAGACAAAGAAAAAAAGGAAGAAGTAAAAAAAGAAGAAGCAAAATTTAAAATAGAAGTAGCATCAAGCTCTGTTAAAAAAAATAATAGTGAAGTATCAGGCGATACAAGTATACAAACAAAGTTACATGATGGAAAATATATGATGGCAATAAGTGATGGAATGGGCTCTGGACCAAGAGCAAAAAAAAGTAGTTCAACAGTTATAAAAATGTTAAAACGACTTCTTACAACAGGATTTGATAAAGACGTTTCAATAGGACTCATTAATTCATCTGTAAATTTAAATTCTAATGAGGAAACATATGCAACTATTGATATTTCTGTATTTGATAAAAACAACGGAAATATAGAATTTATAAAGAACGGTGCATGTCCAACATTTATAAAATCAAATAATAAAGTAGAAGTAGTAAAAGCAATATCACTTCCTGCAGGAATTGTAGAAGACATTGATTTAGTAGTATATGACAAAGACCTAAAAGGTGGAGAAATTATAGTAATGTGTAGCGACGGAATTTTAGAGTCAAACAACGAACTTTCAAATAAAGAGATTTGGGTGAAAGAATTATTAGAAAACATAGAGACAGATGATATTCAAAGAATAGCAAATATTTTAATACAAGAGTCTATTGACAATGGTTTAGGAATCGCAAAAGATGATATGACAGTGCTTGTAGCCAAAATAGAAAAGATATAAAGTTTTTGATGTTATAATAAAATTGATAGTAATACAAATAATGTTTAAAAGATACTAAATTTAAGTATTATTTGTATGTTTTACTTTTAAAAATAAGATAATATGTAAATTTATACATAGATAAATTGGCAATAATCATTGTCAAAGGGAATATTAAAAATTTATAATAAAAAAAGAAAAAAGACTAAAATTAGTCCGTCCAAAAAAGGAAAAAACAAATGAAAGAAGGAACAAAAATGTGTAAAAAAGAAAGAGCCAAAGGCATAACACTAATAGCCCTAATAATAACAATAATCGTAATGCTAATATTAGTAGGAGTAACATTAAGTATAGCATTAAACGGAGGACTAATTGCAAAGACACAAGAAGCAAAAAATGGAACTATAGAAGCACAAGAAAAGGAAGAAATCACATTTGCTTTAGCAGAATGGAAAATAGTGAAGGATAAACAAGATGCACCGACTTTTGAGGAATTTTTGAAAGGAATCTTTGGTAACGATAATGTAACAGCTGGTGGAGAAAATGAATGTAATGTTACATTTCCTGAAACAGGTAACCAATATAAAGTAAAAGGAGATGGCAGTATTTCAGACAAAGGAATATTTCTTAGTCAAACCAAGTTAGTTTTACAAATGAAAGAAGAAGAGCCAGCAATTCAAAAGGATTTAACTGCAAAGTTGAAAAATATAACTGGAGAAGTGAAATGGAAAATAAGTCAAAGTAAGAGTTTTGCAGAGTTAAGTAGTACAACTGGAGAAACGATAACAGTTAAAGCTTTGATTCCTGGAACAGCTGTAATTACAGTAACATGTGGTGATTATACGGAAAAATGTAATGTAATAGTAAAACCAGAAATTGGAGCATTTGTTGAATATGATTTACCATATGAAGACATGTATTCTGGTTATAATTTCACGGCATCAGATGGATGGAGATACATTGGAAAGGATGAGGAAGGTAGAAGGTTAATTGTTAGCACAGGGGTTCCTGCCAAATTAAGATATGTTCCTAGAAGTACATCTAATAGATATTGGGCTTGCAGTAAGTCAGAAACTAAAGAGGCATTTAATAAGAATACTGTTAACGATGCGGAATGTGCAGAATATGGACTTTATTGTAATTTTGAAAAGATAAAGTTATATAGTGAAAGTCAAATAGAAGAAAAAGATTTAATTAACGAAGGTATATATAAAAGAATTGGATATTCTGATACAACGTCCGAAAAAACAATGAAAGATTTTGTAACTGTTGAAGGAGCAACGGTTCATTGTTTAACGTCCACGGAAGTAAAGAACATTTGTGATGTGATTGATGTGAGGGGCGGGTCAAGGACTAAGTGCTGGTGGAGGCACCGGTGTGCTAGCATTAAAAGATTTAGATAATGTAGAAGAAAGATTTAACTATAAAGGAATTTCTCGGATGTTATTATTTATCGAGCAATGACGGATATTATTATACTAACCATCCGAAAGAATTCCTTCAACTGAGTGCTGTTACCTTCACCTATGGATTGAGCGCGGGTGCTGGTGCGAGAGATCCCCAATTTTATGGCGTTAGACCAGTAGTTGTACTTCCTTCAGACTATGAGCTTGAATTTATTGAATGAATTTAGAAGTGAGTTCAATTGGAATGTTTTATGGAAAAAATTTTCCTATGCTATTCGATAGTGATAGGGATGGTGTACTGGAGATTCACTATTAATCATAAAACTACACAAACAATTGACAAAACAGTGAAAGTGATATAAAATTCCCTGTATATGATATATATGCAGGGATATTTTTTAGGAGGTTTTAAAATACATGAGCAAGTATAGAACACATAACTGTAATGAATTGAATTTGAAAAATGTAGGAGAACAAGTTAAACTAGCAGGTTGGGTACAAACAATTAGAAATTTAGGTGGAATGAAGTTCATAGATTTAAGAGATGAAAAAGGAATTACTCAAATTGTTGTATCATCTGAAATGGATTTAACAGACATTGTGACAGAAACTGTTATAAGTGTAGAAGGGAAAGTAATAGAAAGATCAAACAAAAATACAAAAATTGCAACAGGAGATATAGAGATAGAGGCGCAAAGTATAAAAGTATTAGGAAAATGTAAAAATATTTTACCATTCGAAATTAATTCTGAAAAAGCAGGAGAAGCAAGAGAAGATTTAAGATTAGAATACAGATTTTTAGATTTACGAAACAAAAAATTACATGATACAATTATGCTTCGTTCTCAAATAATGAAAACATTAAGAAATAAAATGGATGAATTAGGATTTACAGAAATACAGACACCAATACTCGCAAATTCTTCACCAGAAGGAGCAAGAGATTTTTTAGTTCCAAGCAGACTTCACCCTGGCGAATTTTATGCACTTCCACAAGCCCCACAACAATTTAAACAACTATTGATGGTTAGTGGTTTTGATAAATATTATCAAATAGCACCGTGTTTTAGAGATGAAGACCCAAGAGCAGATAGGGCACCAGGAGAGTTTTATCAATTAGATTTTGAGATGAGTTTTGCAAATCAGGAGGATGTTTTAAAAGTATTAGAAGAAATTTTTATAGAAGTATTTACAAAACACACAACGTGGAAAGTAGATAGTGCTCCATTTATTAGAATCCCATATTTAGAAGCTATGGAAAAATATGGTTCAGATAAACCAGATTTAAGAAATCCACTTATTATACAAGATGTAACAAAAATCTTTGAAGGCTCAGAATTTAAAGCATTTGAAAATAAAACTATAAAAGCAATAGCTGTTCCAAACGGCGGAGCCCAAAGCAGAAAGTTTTTTGATAGTATGACAGAATTTGCAGTGCAAGAAGCAGAGGCAAAAGGACTTGCGTGGGTTAAATTTGATGAACAAAATAATCCAGTAGGTGGAATTGCTAAATTTATTAATGAAGATAAAAAACAAAAATTGCAAGCAGAATTAAATGTAAGTAAAGAAGATAGCATATTCTTTATAGCAGATGAATTTAAAAAAGCACAAAAAATAGCGGGACTAGTAAGAATAGAATTAGGAAATAGATTAGACTTAATTAAAAAAGGTGAATATAAATTTTGCTTTATTGTAGATTTTCCAATGTACGAATTATCTGATGAAGGAAAAATAGATTTTTGTCATAATCCATTTTCTATGCCACAAGGAGAAATGGAAGCATTAGAAAATATGGATCCATTAGACATTTTAGCATATCAATATGATGTTGTATGTAATGGATACGAAGTAGCATCAGGAGCTGTAAGAAACCATAATCCAGAGGTTATGGTAAAAGCATTTGAGATAGCTGGATATAAAGAAGAAGATATAAAAGAAAGATTTGGAGCCTTATATACAGCATTTCAATATGGAGCACCACCACATGCAGGTGCAGCACCAGGCCTTGATAGAATGGTAATGCTTGTTGCAGATTCAAATAATATTAGGGAAGTAATAGCATTTCCAAAAAATAAAAAAGCAAGAGACTTACTTATGAGGGCGCCAAGTGCAGTTACAGAAGAACAATTAAAAGATGTACATATAAAATTAGATATAGAGAAAGATAAATAAATTTAAGCAAAAGGGGACAGACCCCTTTTGTTTAAATTTATATCTTCAAACAGCGATTTATAAGGATGAAAAAATGAAAAAAATATTAATTACAGAAAAACCATCAGTAGCAATGGAATTCGCAAAAGCTTTAAAAATAAATACAAATAGAAAAAATGGATATTTAGAATCAGATGAATGGATAATTACATGGTGTGTACGGTCATCTAGTTACTATGTCATATCCAGAAAAATATGATGAAAAGTTAAAGCTATGGAGATTAGATACACTTCCTTTTATGCCAAAAGAATGGAAATATGAGATTATTCCAGCAGTTGAAAATCAATTTAAAGTAATACAGTCTCTTTTGCAGAGAGAAGATATTAGTGAAATATATAATGCAGGTGACTCAGGGCGTGAAGGAGAATATATACAAAGACTTGTACTCATGATGGCAAAACCAAATCCAAAGGCAAAAATTAAACGTGTATGGATAGATTCTCAAACAGAAGAAGAAATATTAAGAGGAATAAGAGAGGCAAAGGATGCTTGTCAATATGATAGCCTTTCAGATTCAGCATATTTAAGAGCAAAAGAGGATTATTTAATAGGAATCAATTTTTCAAGACTTTTATCTATAACACAAGGGAGAAGAGTTGCAAAACAAGTAAATGAAGAAAGAACATCAATTGCAATAGGTAGAGTAATGACTTGTGTTTTGGGAATGGTAGTAGAAAGAGAAAGAGAGATTAGAAATTTTGTTAAAACAAAATATTATAAAATAGTAGGTATATTTGGCAAAGAAGAAAATAGCATAGAGGCAGAGTGGAAAACAAGCGAAAAATCTAAGGTTTATCAGTCGAATAAGCTATATAACGAAACTGGATTTAAAAATAAGCAAGATGCAGATGAATTTATAGACTATTTAAAAAATCAAAAAGCGATTATATCAGAAGTAAAAAAGTCTAAACAAAAAGAAAATGCACCACTATTATTTAATTTAGCTGAAATTCAAAATGAATGTTCAAAAAGATTTAAAATAAAACCAGATGAAACTCTAGAAATAATACAAGAGTTATACGAAAAAAAACTTGTAACATATCCAAGAACAGATGCAAGAGTATTATCAACTGCAGTTGCAAAAGAGATATCTAAAAATTTAAATGGAATTGCAAAAGGTTTTAAAGATGCAAAAATACAGGGCTACATATCAAAAATGGTAGAAGAAAAATATTCTACAAATTTATTAAAAACAAAATATGTAAATGATAGCAAAATTACAGACCATTATGCAATAATTCCTACAGGACAAGGCTTTGAGAATTATGAGAAACTTGCAAATTTGCAAAAAGATATATATAAAATAATTGTAAAAAGATTTCTAAGTATATTTTACCCTCCTGCTGAATTTAATAAAATTTCATTAACTATTGATGTTAATAATGAACTATTTACAGCAAGCGAAAAAATATGTATAAAGCAAGGATATTTAGAAATTTTAAAGCCTAAGAAAGAAGATGAAGAAAAAGAAAGTAGTGGACTATTAAAAGAATTAAAAAAAGGACAGGAAATAGATATTTTAAAAATTGATACAAAAGAGGCAGAAACCACTCCACCTACAAGATATAATTCGGGCTCAATGATTCTAGCAATGGAGAATGCAGGAAAACTAATAGAAGATGAAGAATTAAGAGAACAAATAAAAGGAGCTGGAATAGGAACAAGCGCTACAAGGGCAGAGATTATTAAAAAGTTAGAAAAAATTAAATACATAGCAATAAATAGTAAAACACAGATTATAACACCTACATCAAAAGGGGAGGCAATTTATGATGTAGTAAAAGTGTCAATGCCAGATATGCTTAATCCAAAGCTTACTGCAAGCTGGGAGAAAGGGCTAGATATGGTTGCAAAAAAAGAGATTTTGCCAGATGAATTCATGACAAAATTAGAGAAATATATAAAATCTAAATTTGATAAATTAGTTATAAATATATAAAAATATATAGCATGTTTGACATATTATGTAAAGCGTGCTATAATTAAAGTATAACTAGGATGTGCTAGATGTAGCAATCTAGTTGATTTATAGAAACTCTTCTAAAAACAAAAAAATAATTGATAGAAGGAGGTTTAGATGGAAGAGGTTAATTAGAAAAGGAACATTTGTTAAGAGTAATAAATGTTCCTTTTCGTTATATATTTTTTAAAATTCACAATTTTTTGGGGTCCTTGCAAAAGGTATAACATCACGAATATTTTGCATACCAGTTAAATACATCATCATTCTTTCAAAACCTAATCCAAAACCTGCATGTCTTACACTTCCATATTTTCTTAAATCTAAATACCACCAATAATCTTTTTCTTTCATACCTAAAGATTTAATTTTATTTTTTAATATTTCTAAATCATCTTCTCTTTGGCTACCACCAATAATTTCTCCAATGCCTGGAGCTAAAAGGTCAGCAGCAGCAACAGTTTTACCATCTGGATTTTGTTTCATATAAAATGCTTTTATTTCAGTTGGATAATCTGTTACAAATACAGGCTTCTTAAATAATACTTCACATAGATACCTTTCGTGTTCTGTTTGCAGGTCAGATCCCCAATGAACAGGAAATTCAAATTTATCATTATTTTTTTCTAATTCCTTAATAGCATCTGTATATGTAATTCTTGCAAAATCAGAATTTAATACATTATTTAATTTATCAAATAAACCTTTGTCTATAAAATTATTAAAAAATTGCATTTCTTCTGGGCAATTATCCATAACGTATTTAATAATGTATTTTACCATATCTTCTGCTAAATCCATATCATCATTTAAGTCAGCAAAACATATTTCAGGTTCAATCATCCAAAATTCTGAGGCATGTTTTACAGTATTAGAGTTTTCTGACCTAAAGGTTGGACCAAATGTATATACATTTCTAAATGCAAATGCAAATGTTTCAACATTTAATTGACCACTTACTGTAAGGTGAGCTGGTTTTCCAAAGAAATCGTTTGAATAATCAATCATGCCATCTTCAGTTTTTGGCAAATTATTAAAGTCTAATGTACTAACATTAAACATTTCTCCAGCACCTTCACAGTCACTAGAAGTTATAATAGGTGTGTGAACATACACAAAACCTCTTTCTTGAAAAAATTTATGAATTGCATAAGATAAAACAGAACGTACTCTAAATACTGCATTAAAAGTATTTGTTCTAGGTCTTAAATGAGATATTGTTCTTAAATATTCAAAAGAATGTCTTTTCTTTTGAAGAGGATAATCTAAATCAGCTGCATATTCTAGTTTGATTTCACTAGCTTTTATTTCAAAAGGTTGTTTTGCACCGTCAGTCTTTATAAATTTACCAGT
>CANRFS010000012.1 GCA_947629965.1 uncultured Clostridia bacterium | reverse complement strand
TACAAAAGCTGAAAGTTTAGGAATAAAAATAATAACAGAGCAAGAATTTAAAGAAATGATTAGGGAGTAGATATGGATAGTAAAGATTACAGCTTTGAACAAATGTGGAAAGATTTAAGAGATGGATATCAAATATATTACACTTATATGGGAACAAGGTATCTACTAAGCAAGTTAAACCAAAACTGCTATTCAAGAGAAATTGTTAATTTTAATGGCAAAGGTCCACATCCAAAAACACAAATAATAACATTAAAATATGTGAAAGAACTTCATCCATTTATGGAAGATATAGAATATAAAATAGAAACAAAATAAGTAGTAGGAGGAGACATGAAACTAGTAGTACAACGAGTGTCAAAAGCAAAAGTAGAAGTAAATAATGAAATAGTAGGAAAAATAGGAGAAGGCTTTTTAATTTTATTTGGGGCAGGAGAAGGTGACACTAAAGAACAGGCTGATTTTTTAGTAGAAAAAGTTTGCAATTTAAGAGTCTTTAGAGATGAAAATGATAAAATGAATTTATCAATAAAGGATATAGATGGAGAATTGCTTATAGTTTCGCAATTTACATTATATGCAGACTGCAAGAAAGGCAATAGACCAAGCTTTACTAATGCAGCAAAACCAGATGTAGCAAATGAATTGTATGAATATTTTATAAAAAAATGTAAAGAAAAAGTAAAGAATGTTCAAAGAGGAATATTTGGGGCCGATATGAAGGTTAGTTTATTAAACAATGGACCAGTAACAATAATATTAGAAAAATGATATAAAATACAATCAAAGTATTGACAATAGTACATTTAGCTAATATAATATGGTCAAATCGAAATAAGTCGGAGGCAAAAAGTATATGGCAGAAAGAAAATTAGCTTGTTATACAAAAAATGATTTAAGCAATAAAACAGATAATGAGTTAGTGAGTTTAGCAAAAAATGGTGATGAAGAGGCTTTAGAGTACTTATTTAATAAATATAAAGAACTTGTAAATATGAAAGTAAGCAGATATTTTATAATAGGTGCAGAAAAAGAAGATATTGTGCAGGAAGGTATGATTGGATTATATAAAGCTATTAAAAGTTACGAAGATGTAAAACAGAATTCTTTTAAATCATTTGCTAATCTATGTATTGAAAGACAATTAATTACTGCTATAAAGACCTCAAACAGGAAAAAACATATTCCGCTAAATTCGTCTGTATCACTAAGTACGCCTGTATATGAAAATGATGATGATGATATATCACTAATTGAGTTATTTAATTCTAAAATAGCAGAGGATCCATTAGATACAATAACTAAAAAAGAATATTATAAATTAGTTGGAAATAAAATAGATGAGAACTTAAGTGATTTTGAAAAGCAAGTATTAACAAGATATGCAGCTCGGAGATAGCTATGTAAAAATTGCAGAAAAGCTAGACAGCCCAGTAAAATCCATTGATAATGCAATACAAAGAATAAGGAAAAAAGCAAGTAAAAATATAATGAATGAAGATTAAAACGAGGGACATACCTTAAGCTATGAGGAATAAGGGGTGTTCCTCAAACCTTTCAAAAAATTAGATGCTTCTATAGCTCAGTAGGTAGAGCACTTGCGTGGTAAGCAAGAGGTCGCCGGTTCAACTCCGGCTGGAAGCTCCACATATATAAAAAAAGAGGGTATAAAAATGAAAATAGGAATAGTAGGACTTCCAAATGTAGGAAAAAGTACAATGTTTAACAGTATAACAAACGCAGGGGCAGAATGTGCAAATTATCCTTTTTGTACAATTGAACCAAATGTTGGAGTTGTACCTGTACCAGATGAAAGATTAGACGTTTTAACTAAAATGTATAATGCACAAAAAACAACACATGCAATAGTTGAATTTGTAGATATTGCAGGCTTAGTTAAAGGAGCAAGCAAAGGTGAAGGTTTAGGTAATAAGTTCTTATCACATATAAGAGAAGTAGATGCAATTGCAGAAGTTGTAAGATGCTTTGAAAATCCTAATATTGTACATGTTGATGGAAGCATCGATCCAATAAGAGATATAGAAACTATTAATTTAGAATTAATATTTGCAGATATAGAGACAGTAGATAAGAGATTAGATAAAGCTAAAAAAATGCTAAAAGCAGATAAGAAATATCAAGTAGAAATAGACTGCTTAGAAAGAATAAAGAAAAATTTAGAAGAAGAAAAACCAGTTAGAACACTTGAATTTAATGAGGATGAACAAGAGATTATAAAAGAGATAATGTTTCTTACAGCAAAACCAATTTTATACATATGTAATGTTTCAGAAGAACAATTAAGTAATGTAGAGAATGATGAAAATGTTTTAAAAGTAAAAGAATATGCAAAATCAGAAAATACAATAGCAATTCCACTATGTGCGAAGATAGAAGAAGAATTAACAGGACTTCGGTGAAAATGACAAAAAAGAAATGCTAGAAGCGTTAGGACTAAAAGAATCAGGCTTAGATAAAGTAATTAAAGAAAGCTATTCTATATTAGGATTAATGTCATTTTTAACAGCAGGAGAACCAGAAGTAAGAGCATGGACAATAAAAAAAGGAACAAAAGCTCCAGTTGCAGCAGGAAAAATACATTCAGATATACAAAGAGGATTCATAAAAGCAGAAGTTGTATCATATAATGATTTAATAAAGGAGGGTTCAATGGTTTCTGCAAGAGAAAAAGGTTTAGTTAGATCAGAGGGAAAAGAATACATTATGCAAGAAGGAGACATAGTTTTATTTAAATTTAATGTATAAATCGATAAATTTTCAAAAAAAGTATTGATTTTTTTTGAAAAATATTGTATAAATATAAGAGAATAATTTATAATAATAGTATAAAAGTAAAGAGGAGATAAGTAATATGTCAAAAAAGAAAGAATTAATAATATTTATAATTTCAATTGTAGCTTTGGTTTTAGCTATTACAACAACTGTATTTGCAAATGATGTACCAGATATTAATGAAATGCTAGCAAGTATGAATAATAATAGTAATAGTAATACTGAATTTGAACAAATACCATCTACAACAAATAATAATACAAACACTAATACAAATACTAATACTAATACAAATAATATAACAGGAAGTATACCATACACTGGCGTAGATTATTCAGTAATAGTTATTATAGCAATTTGTGGTGTATCAGCAGTTTATGCTTATAAAAAAATAAGAGATTATAATGTATAATATAACAAAATATTTTAGAATTTAAAGGCTATTTTAACAAATAGCCTTATTCTCTTGCCTTGATTATTAGCCTATTTCCATTTAAATTATTACAAGTAACTAGAGTTATTTCTCTTTTTCCATGAGTATTTTGAGACGTACATGAAGTATCATTCTTATTAATTTCATATTTATCATAAACAGAATAAACAATTAAAGAATTTGCAGAATCATATATATTAATTGTGTCTCCAATTTCTAATTTATATAAATTACTAAAAAAACGATTATCGTCATAATTATGACCAGCAATACATAAATTGCCAATTTTATTTGGAAATGGTCCATAAAATCTACATGGAGCAATTTTTAATAATTCATCATTCGTTTCTGAAAGTATGGGATAATTAATTTTTATATCTGGGATTTCTATACTACCAATTACAAAATAATCTTTATTTTCATTAAGAGATATAATTGAATACTCTTCATCTTCTGAATATAAATGTTGTATATTAAATCTATTTAATAGAGTAGAAGAAATATTTTCTTTTTTGCTGGAAATATTATAAGTATAAATATAGTATAAAAACGCAATAAAAATTAGTACCAGTGAAAAAACAAATATAAATTTAAACTTTCTTATTTTTTTATTTTTTTTATTTTTATGATAAATAAATAAAATTTGATTCATAATAATTATTTTACATAGATAAAAAATAAATATACATTAATATAAAGATAAAATTAAGGAACTATGTAAATTAATAATTAGATTATATCATTGTCAAAAAAACAGTAAAAATTCATAATGAATGTCGAAAAAGAGAATACAAAATCGTTGCAAAATATAAAAAGTGAATGTAAAATATAAATAGAGGGGGCAAGTTAAACTGCTTCCATTTTTCTTAAAGCTTATTTCAAGGATAAATCTATCCAAAATTTCCAAGAAAAAACAAAATAAAAAGAAATCAATATCAGGAGTAGAAAAAACATTGAAAAATAACAAATTTAAAAATATATCGAAAGAAAATAATAATGTAGAAGGTATACAATATATAGGAAAAATTGATAAGTCAAAGTTCAAGAAGATAACAGCAAACATAATATCAGATGAAGTTATTTTAACTAATAAACAAGTAGAACATATAAAAGAAAGACATCCAAGTGATTATGAAAAATACTTTAAATATGTAAAAGAAATTGTAGAAGATCCTGACTATATTATTAGAGATGCAAAACCTAATACAGGCTTTTTATTGAAAGAATTTAAAGATAAGGATAAAAGATTTCAATTAATATTAAGGTTGCATACTGGAAAAGACAATAAAAATTACAAAAATTCAATAATAACTTTTTTAAAAGTTGGAAAGAAGAAATATAATCAATATTTAAGAAACAAGGAAATTGTATGGAAAAAAGACTAGACAATGATGAATAGGAATGCTATAATTAAAATACAATATAAGTAGTTATTTGAGGTGGTAAATTTCGTGGCAACCACACGCCGATGGTATTGACAGGGTATAACCCGAGAGATGTAGGAGGCAGCCACGCCTACCAAATAACTAGAGTAAAAGGACTATGTAAACATAGTCCTTTGTTTGTTTTGCAAAACAAAAATAACGAACTATGTAAATTATAAAGTGAAAATAAGCAAAAATTTTCACATGAAACCTTGATTTTTCCAAAAAAAGGGTATATAATATAAAAGCAATTGAAAAAATAACTAGAAGAGTGGGAACAAATCCCACTCTTCAGTTTTGAAAAGGAGAAAGCACTTTGGCAAATATAGAAGAAAAAGTTGAAAATTTAGTATCTAAAACTATTAATGATTTAGGTTACGAATTGTACGACGTTGAATATGTAAAAGAAGGAAAAGACTATTTTCTAAGGATTTACATAGATTCTGAAAAAGGAATAGATTTAAATGACTGCGAAAAAGTAAGCAATATAATAACAGAACTTCTAGATAAGGAAGATTACATCAAAGAACAATATTTTTTAGAAGTTTCCTCTCCAGGTGTCGAAAGAATCTTAAGAAAGGACAAACATTTAAAAGATAATATAGAAAAAGAAGTTCAAATAAAATTATTTAAACCGTTAGACGGACAAAAGCAATACAAAGGAATATTAAAAGATTTTGATAAGGATTATATAACTATTTTAAATAATCAAGAAATAAAAATAGACAGAAAAAACATATCACAAATAAAAACAGTATATAACTGGTAAAAGAAAGGATGATAAAAAATGAAATCAATTGAAACTAAAGAACTAATAACTGCTATCGAAGAATTAGAAAAGGAAAGAGGAATAAACAAAGAATATTTATTAGAATCGTTAGAAACTGCATTAGTTACAGCATATAAAAGAAATTTTGATTCCGCAGAAAATGTAAAAGTAACAATGGATGCTGAAACAGGAGATATAAAAGTTTATTCTGTAAAAGAAATAGTAGAAGAAGTAGAAGATGAAATGCTACAAATAAGTTTAGAAGAAGCAAAAAAAGAAAATAAAAAAGCAAAAGTCGGAGATACAGTAGAATTTGAGATTATTCCTAGAGATTTCGGTAGAATAGCTGCTCAAACTGCAAAACAAGTTATAGTACAAAAAATAAGAGAAGCAGAAAGAAATATGGTTTTTTCAGAATATAATGATAGAAAAGGTGAAATAGTTTCTGGAATAGTACAAAAAGCAGATGGTGGTACAGTAGTATTAGATTTAGGTAAATTAGAAGGTATAATGCTTGTAAAAGATCAAATACCTACTGAAAACTATAAAGTAAATGATAAAATAAGAGCTTATGTTGTTAGTGTAGAAAAAGGAATAAAAGGAGCACCACAAGTATTAGTTTCAAGAAGTCATCCTGATTTTGTAAGAAAATTATTTGAATTTGAAATACCTGAAATAT
Organism: uncultured Clostridia bacterium; assembly: GCA_947629965.1. Classification (GTDB taxonomy): domain Bacteria; phylum Bacillota; class Clostridia; order TANB77; family CAG-508; genus CAG-452. The sequence goes on along the minus strand of CANRFS010000012.1, from coordinate 10,816 downwards.
ATGAGGGACTAATTGAAATAAAAAGTGTATCAAGAGATGCGGGCTCTAGAAGTAAAGTAGCTGTATACTCTACAAACGAAAACATAGATCCAGTAGGTTCATGTGTAGGACAAAAGGGTATAAGAATTCAAAACATAATTAATGAATTGAAGGGTGAGAAAATAGATGTTATAGAATGGAACGAAGATCCATCAATATTTATTTCAGCAGCATTACTTCCAGCACAAGTAATGGCAGTAGATATAAAAGAAGAAGAAAAATTTGCACAAGTTATAGTTCCAGATGACCAATTATCATTGGCAATAGGTAAATCAGGACAAAATGTAAGATTAGCTGCAAAATTAACAAACTGGAAAATAGATATAAAAAGTGAATCTCAATTTAGAGAATTGCTAGAAAAACAAGAAAGTGGAGCTAATACATCAAGCAAAGAAGAAACTGTAGAAGGAAATGAATAATATGAAAAAGGTCGTACAGAGAACATGTATGGGATGTAATCAAAAAAAAGACAAAAAAGATCTTATAAGAATTGTTATGAATAAAGATGGTATTATTTCAATAGATAAAACCGGAAAGTTGCCTGGAAGAGGCGCATATATATGTGATAATATAAATTGTTTAGATAAATTAATAAAATCAAAAAGATTAGACAAAGTTTTTGAAACTAAAATAGATGAAGAAATTTATAAAAATTTAAGGGGTGTAATTATTGATAAGTAGAAGAAACAAAGAGCTTAATAGTAAAATCAATTATAATGGAGGTGATATTGTTGGGAAAAATTAAATTACATGAAATAGCAAAAAAAATAGGAGTAAATAGTAAAGAAGTTGTAGATAAAGCTTTAGAATTAGGTTTAGATGTAAAATCGCATATGAGTAGTGTGGATGAAGAAGATGCTAAAAAAATCGAGGCAAAGTTTTCAGGAATAAAAAAAGAAGTAAAAGATAAAAAAGAAGAACCAGTAATAATAAGAAGAGCTGTAATAGTATCAGACGAAAATGAAAAAGTAAAAGAAGAAAGTAAAACAGAAAAAAAACAAAACAGAGATGTAGGATTTATAGAAAGAGAAAGAAAAACAGACTATAATATAGTTTATAGAAATAAGCCTAACAAACCACTTACTGTTAGTGAATTATTCGGAAAGAAAACGACTCCAGAAAAACCTAAAGTTGAACCTAGAATCGAGCCTAAAGTTGAAAAAATTCAAAAAGAAGAAGTTAAAAAAACTGAAACACAAGAAACAGTACAAAACAATCCACCACAAAATCATATGGATAGAAAAAACAACAATACTACCCAAACAAGGCCATTTAACAATGGTAATAGGTCATTTAACAGAGAAGGATATAATAATAGACCATATAATAATTACAATAACTCTAATAGACAATTTAATAGAGACTTTCAAAACAATGGAAATAGGCAATTTAATAGAAATGGGCAAAATAACAGGCCTTTCAATAGAAATGGTCAAGGAGGACAATCAAATTTTGGAAGAAAACCTCTTGATGAAAAAGGAATTGAAAAAAACATTAAAAATATTATGGCATCAGATATTGTTGAGAAAGAAAGCGTAAGAGAGTATTCAAATAAATCTATTGATAAACAAAAAAATAATAATAAATATGAAGAGAGAACAAATAAAAAATCTGCAAAATCTAGAAGAAATGAATATGAAGAAATAAGTAGTCATAAATTAAAAGATTTAAAACAAGAAGATAGATTATCAAATATGTTTGATGAAGGTTCAATGTTTGATTATTATGATTTAACAACTACAAGAGGAAGAAGAAGCAAAAAGAAATTACAACAAAACGAAAACAGAGTAAAACAAAAAATATTTGATTTAACAGATATTACAATCCCAGAGACAATTACAGTAAAAGATTTAAGCACAGAGCTAAAAAAGACAAGTAGCGAAATTATAAAAAAATTATTAGGATATGGAATTTTGGCAACAATAAATAATGAAGTAGATTTTGATACAGCATTTTTAATTGCCCAAGAATTTGGTGTAACTGCTCATAAAAAAGAAGTAGTTACAGATGAAGATATATTATTTGATGATAGTGAGGATAAAGATGAGGAATTAAAACCTAGACCACCAGTAATTGTTGTTATGGGGCACGTAGATCATGGTAAAACATCACTTTTAGATGCAGTAAGAGAAACAAATGTTATAGCAGGTGAAGCAGGAGGAATTACTCAAGCAATAGGTGCATACAAAGTTGAAGTTAATGGACGAGAAATCACATTCTTAGATACACCAGGACATGAAGCATTTACGGCAATGAGAGCAAGAGGAGCTCAAATAACAGATATAGCAATACTTGTAGTTGCAGCAAATGATGGAGTAATGCCACAAACAGTAGAAGCTATAAACCATGCAAAAGCTGCAGGAATACCAATAATTGTTGCAATAAATAAAATAGATGTAGAAGGAGCAAATCCAGACAAAGTAAAACAAGAACTTGCTGAATATGATTTAGTTTCTGAAGAATGGGGAGGAGACACAATATTTGTCCCAATTTCAGCAAAGAAGAGAATTAATATAGACAACTTATTAGAAATGGTATTATTAGTAGCTGACATGAAAGAGCTAAAAGCAAATCCTAATAAACAAGCAAAAGGTGTAGTTATAGAAGCAAAATTAGACAAAGCAAAAGGACCAGTAGCTACAATGCTTGTACAACGTGGTACATTGGATATTGGAGATACAATATTAGTAGGTTCTGTTATAGGTAGAATAAGAACAATGACAAATGATAAAGGACAAAAAGTTAAAAAAGCAGGACCATCAACACCAGTAGAAATAACAGGACTTACAGAGGTACCAGAGGCTGGAGATACTTTCTACGAAGTAAAAGACGAAAAAACAGCAAAACACTTAATGGAAAGAAGAAAACGTCAAGCAAGGGATAAAGCTTTAAATAGCAATAAAAAGGTTACATTAGATGATTTATTCAGCCAAATAGAAAAAGGAAACTTAAAAGAGCTAAATATTATAGTAAAAGCAGATGTTCAAGGATCTGTTGAAGCTGTAAAACAGTCTTTAGAAAAATTATCTAACGATGAAGTAAAAGTTAAAGTAATTCATGCAAATGTAGGTGCAATAACAGAAAGTGATGTTACACTTGCAAATGTTTCAAATGCTATAATTATAGGATTTAATGTAAGACCACAGCCAATAGCAAAAGATATGGCAGAGAAGTCGGATGTTGAAATAAAACTATATTCTGTAATATATAATGCAATAGAAGATGTAGAAGCTGCAATGAAAGGAATGCTTGACCCAGTATACAAAGAAGTAATAATTGGTAATGCAGAAGTAAGACAAACATTTAAAATTTCTGATGTTGGTACAATAGCAGGATGCTATGTAACAAATGGAAAAGTTGCAAGAAATGCAGGAGTAAGAGTATTAAGAGACAATGTGGTAATACATGATGGTAAGTTAATATCATTAAAGAGAATGAAAGACGATGCAAAAGAAGTAGCATCAGGATATGAGTGTGGAATTCAAATTGAAAACTATAATGATATTAAAGAGGGAGATATTATAGAGGCTTATATTATGGAACAAGTTAAAAACTAATGAAAAACTTCGTCTTGCGTTGTTAAATTGAAGATAAAAAATCCTCAACGTGCACACGCACGCCTCCGGTTTTTTACTTCAATTTGCCTAGCAATACTCGTTTTTGATTAGTTTTAAAGAATAAGACAACTTTTTGCGGAAGGAGATAGAATGAAAAAACAAAACGGAAATAACCGTCTTAATCGAATAAATGAAGAATTAAAAAGAGAAATCAGTAATATAATTAATTATGAGGTTACTAATTCAAATGTAACAGGAATTGTTAGTGTAACATCTGTTAAAATTACACCAGATTTAAGATATGCTAAAGTTTATGTAAGTATACTTAACTCTAAAAATGTAAAACAAACACTAGCAGGTTTAAAATCTTCTTCTGGTTTTATTAGAAGTAGAGTAGCTGAAAAGGTAAATCTAAGAGTTACCCCAGAATTAATCTTTGAATTAGATGATTCAATGCAATATGGACAAAAAATAGATACAATCTTAAAAGAGATTATGAAAGATATTAAACCAGAAGATAACTAAAAGGAGATTAGTATGACTTTAGATAATATGATAGAAGAAATAAAAAAGGCCAAAGACATTGTAATACTTACACATGAAATGCCAGATGGCGATGCAATTGGTAGTAGTTTAGCACTATATGCGGGGCTAAAACAACTAGGAAAAGACGTAGATGTGATTATGCCAGAACATTCTAGAACATTTGATTTTTTACCAAATTGTAATGAAATAAAAAAAGAAGGAAGAGCTGAAATTTATGATTTAGCTATAGCTTTAGATTCAGGTGATATAAAAAGATTAAATGGATTCGCAAAATATTTTGAAGATGCAAATACAAAAATATCAATAGATCATCATAGTTCAAATACAATGTTTGCAGACTATAATTTTGTAAACCCTACAGCTCCAGCATGCGCACAAATATTAGTAATTATTTTAGAAGCATTAGGAGTAATTATAGATAAAGATATAGGAACATGCCTTCTTACAGGAATAATAACTGATACAGGTGGCTTTAAATATAAGGGAGTTACAGCAGAAACATTTGAATTTGTAGCAGAGCTTTTAAATAGAGGGGTAAATGTTTCAGATGTATATAAAAAAGTATTACAAACAATTTCAAAAACAAGATTTGAACTTATGCAAATAGCTATGAATAGACTTGAATTTTTAGAAGATGGAAAATTAACATTTACATATATAACAAAAGCAGATGAACAAAAAGTGGGAGCTGAAAGCAATGATCATGATGGAATTGTAGAAATGGGAAGAGATGTTGAAGGAGTTGAAGTTTCAATATTTTTAAGAGAAACAGATAATGGTTATAAAATTTCACTTAGATCTAATGAATATGTTAATGTATCTGATATATGCTTAATGTTTGGCGGTGGAGGACATATAAGGGCAGCAGGAGGAAATATAAATCTTCCATTTGAACAAGCAAAAGCAAAAATAATAGAAGAATGTAAAAAATATTTGAGGTAAAAAATGGATGGGCTATTATTAATAAACAAACCAAAAGGATTTACTTCACATGATGTAGTAAATGTAGTAAGAAAAAAATTAAATATTAAAAAAGTAGGACACACCGGTACGCTAGACCCTAATGCTACCGGTGTTTTGCAAATTTTAGTTGGTACAGCAACAAAGATTTCTAAATATTTAGTAGAACACAAAAAAACATATATTGCAACAATTACTTTAGGCAAGAAAACAGATACAGGAGATTTAGATGGAAATATTATACAAGAGGATAAAACTTTAAAAACATTCAAAAAAGATAAAATAGGAGAAATATTTGAAAATTTAATAGGAAAGCAAAATCAAATACCTCCTATGTATTCTGCAATAAAAGTAAATGGAAAAAAACTTTATGAATATGCAAGAGAAGGAAAAAAAGTAGATATAAAGCCAAGAGAAATAGAAATATATGATATAAAATTAAAAAAATATCAAAACAGCGAAATAACATTTGAAGTAGAATGCTCTAAAGGCACATATATAAGAACACTGTGTGAAGATATAGCAAGAAAACTAGGAACAATTGGGTGCATGAAAGACCTTAAAAGAACAAAGGTAGATACATTTTCAATAGAAAACGCAGTTTCTTTGGAAAATTTAGATTATATAAATATTGAAGAAAAAATAATTCCTATAGAAAAAATCTTTTTAGATAAATTACAAATAAATTTAAATGAAAGAAAATTAGAGCTATTTTTAAATGGGGTACAACTAACATATGAGCTTAAAGATGGTGTGTATAGAATATATAATAACAATAAATTTATAGGACTAGGAATCATTAAGAATAAATTACTAAAAAGAGATGTAGTAATTTAAAAATGTTTGTGGTAGAATATATTTAATAATAATTTTAAGGAGATGAACACACATATGACAAGTGTATTTAGTTATTTAATAACAATGTTTGGAGCAATGTTTTGGATGTTTAGAGTAGCTATAACTATAGCTTCATCTGTTAGCGAAAGTTTTCCAATATCACCTTTAAATTTTTCAGTAGAGGTAATTTTATTGTTTGTTACATTAATCTGTATGATATTCATTATAAAAAGAAATATATTGGGGGCGTTAGCATATTTTGTAGCATACGGATTTTATTTTGGAACAGATTTATATAACGGAATAACAAATATAATTAATGGACAATCTGTTGCGACAGATTATGTAAGTTTATTCATATCATTTCTAGGTGTATTAATACCATTTTTAACAGTCATGGACATATTCTTGAATAAAGATAGAACAGGAGCTGCAACAAATAAAAAGACAGACTGGTTTTATAAAAATAAAGACTATGACAGACAATATGATGAAAGAGCAGATAGAAATCAATACAAATTTTAATGTTGACATAATTATAAAAAAGAGGTAATATATATAAGGTCAAAAGACCTAATTTAGCAGGAGGTATTAATCATGGCAAAAATTGCGTTCAGTGTTAGGCCTTGGGAGTTAGGACCATTACGGGGACTAGCGCCATGCAGATGCAGTGAAAATCCGTACAAAGACTGCACATTTTATGTCAACGCCAAAACATTCTCAACATATATAGTTGGGAGTGGACCTAAGGTTAAGCATGTTGACATTATATGCAACTGCTGCAAAAAGTCAGTAAGTAAAGATGTCGGAAGTATGGAAATTTACCAAAATGATTTAAGCTTCTAAAACTAAGAGCGGTTTCTAACTTTAGAAACCGCTCTTAGCTTTAGTGCGACGGATATGTTTCTTATTATTTAGGCGAGCAATTAGTTGAAAGGTGCTTACTTTTGTGGTAAAATAAAAAAGTATTGAATTAATAGAAGATTATAAGGAAGTAAAAAAATGGATGATAATAAAATAAATATCAACTGGTATCCAGGACACATGCTTAAAACAAAAAAGCAAATAGTTGAAGATATAAAATTAATAGATGTAGTTATAGAAATATTAGATGCAAGAATTCCTATATCAAGTAAAAATCCAGATATTCAAAAAATAGTTGAAAATAAAAAAAGAATAGTAATATTAAATAAAAGTGATTTAGCAGAGGAAAAAGAAACAAATAGATGGATAAATTATTATAAAAAAAATGGAATCAAAACAATTGCTTGTGATAGTAATTTAGGTAAAGGAATAAAAGAAACGTTGAAAGAAATTGAAAACATTATGGAAGGAGATATGCAAAAAGCAGCATCAAAAGGACGAATAAAAAAGAATATTAGAGTAATGATACTTGGAATACCAAATGTAGGAAAGTCTTCATTTATAAACAGATTATGCAATAAAAAACTTGCAGTAGTAGGAAATAGGCCAGGAGTTACAAAACAAAAACAATGGGTTAGAATTTCAAATAATATAGAACTACTAGATACACCAGGTGTACTTTGGCCAAAGTTCGAAGATGAAAATGTTGCATTAAACTTATCCTATACAGGTTCAATAAAAGACGAAGTATTAGATACTGTAGAAATTGCATTTAATTTAGTTATGTATTTATACAATAATTATAAATTAAATTTATTAGAAAGATATAAAATAACAGAAGCTGATATAGAAAATATTGAATCAGAAGATGAAAACGAAGAGATATATAATCTTATTAAATTAATTGGTAAAAAAAGGGGAGCAGTAATATCAGGCGGAAATACTGATGAAGAAAAAATAGCAGGTATAATTTTAAATGATTTTAGAAATGGAAAATTAGGAAAAATAACATTGGAGAAAGTATATGAAAAATAAAACGGAAGTAAATTTAATGTCACCACTTACATGGGCCTATGTGGGAGATAGTGTGTATGAGCTATTTATTCGCACGCATTTAGTAGAAACAACAAAGTTAAAACCACACAGGTTACATATTGAGGCAATTAAACATGTAAAAGCACAAGCACAAGCAGAAATTCTAGAAAAATTGCAAGATTTTTTAACAGAAGAAGAAAAAGAAATTGTAAGAAGAACAAGAAATACTGAAAATCATCATTTACCTAAAAATGCAAATTCATCAGATTACATGTACGCAACTGCATTTGAAGGGTTAATTGGATATTTGTATTTGACAAATCAAAAAGATAGATTAGATGAAATATTAAATGAGTGTATATAAGGAGGAATATATATGAAAAATGGTCAAGAAGAAAGTATAAGAAAAATTATAGAAAGTGCAAAACAAGAAAGGGATAACTTGATACAATATATAGATTTATTTATATCTAATATATTACCAGCAACCAAAGAGGAAATTTCAGCAGAAGCTAAAAATTTTCAAGCTTTAGCTAAAAAAATAAATATACCATTTCAATCTCCTGATGAAAATGCACGAAATATATTAGATTCATATATTGAAAAACTAATTCCACTAAAGGAACAATTAGCAAGTATGCAAATAGATGAGGATACTCTTATGGAAAGTTCATTGATAGAAAAAACACAAGAAATTATAGATTTAGCACAGCCATCAATAGGAAAAGTAAAAAGAAAATTTACCGATTCAAGTATTAATAATTTATTAAAAAGTTATGAAGAAAAAGAAGAAATAAAAAGTAAGATATTTGAGTTAAAAACGAAAAAAGAATATTTAACAGGTGCTTTAGATGCTACAAAGAAAGAAATGGAAAAATCAGTATTTGGAAATAAAAGAAGAGGTAAAGAAATAAATGATTTAACAGGCAAAATATATGGTATAGATGCTGAAATTGCATCATTAGAAAATAAATTATCAAGATTAAATTATTATGAAACTATCGACCCAAGTCAAGCTGATTCAAAGCAAGAAAATGATATTGTTAAGACAGATGGAGAAAAAACAGCTGAATCATTAGAAAAAGATGATATGATTTTATAAAATTAATGCAAAAAAGAGACTAAAAACTGTAATTATAATTTAAGTCTCTTTTTTTATATAAATATAAAAATATATTGACAAAAACAAATGTTTGTTATATTATATCATCATAAATAATGAGGTGGTTAATATGATAAACACATTGCACATAAAAAATATTGGAATAATAGATGAAATAAGCATAGACTTAAACAAAGGGTTTAATGTATTAACAGGAGAAACTGGTGCAGGAAAAACTCTTATAATAGACTCACTCGAAATTTTGGCAGGTGGTAGATTTTCAAAAGAAATAATTAGAAAAGGCGAAGATTTTTCATTTGTTGAAATGAGTGTAACAAGCAATAATGAAGATATTATATTATCAAGAGAAATAAATATAAATGGAAAAAATTTATGCAAAATAAATGGAAGAATGGTAACAGTTACAGAACTTAAAAATTTTGTATCTAAAATATTAGATATACATGGACAGCATGATAATCAGTCTTTACTGAATTCAAGTGTGCATATAAAACTTTTAGATAAATTTGCAGGAAATGAGTTAAACAATTTAAAATTAGTTTATTTAGAAAAATATAATGAATATAAAAGACTAAAAGAAGAAATTGCAAAAAATTATGGTGATGATAAAGAAAAACAAAGAAAACTGGATTTGCTTAAATATCAAGTAAATGAGATAAAAGACGCAAATTTATTAAAAGGCGAAGAAGAAGAGCTAGAAGAAAAAAAGAAAAAAATATTAAATGCTGAAAAACTTTCAAAAAATTTAGGAATAGCGGAAAATGAAATCTTAAATATATCAATAGATTCTATTATGAATGCAATGAAAGCATTAGAAAAAATAGAAGATATAAATGAAGAATATAAAGAATCAGCAGAAAGAATAAAAAATATATATTATGATTTAGAGGATTGCGGAAGAAATATATCAAACTTTGCACAAGATATATATTTTGATGACAGAGAAATAGACGAAGTAGAATCAAGACTTAATCTTATATCTTCAATGAAAAGAAAATATGGTAATGATATTCAAGAAATTTTAAAATATAAAGAAGATGTAGAAAAAGAAATATATGAAATAGAAAATTTAGAAGAATATACAAATAAATTAAAATTAGACTTATCTTCACTTAAAATTGAAATGAAAGATATATGCAAAAAAATCCACCAGCTAAGAGAAAAATTTAGTAAAATATTAGCAGAAGAAATTGAAAAAGATTTAGTTGATTTGGAAATGAAGCACACAAAATTTAAAGTAAGCATAAGTTATGATGAAGAAAATGAATTTACTGAAAACGGACAAGAAGAAATAGAATTTTTAATAATGACTAATGTTGGAGAAGATTTTAAACCACTTACAAAAATTGCATCAGGTGGAGAAATGTCAAGAATAATGCTTGCAATAAAAAGGACCCTTGCAGATGTAGATGAAGTAGAAACTTTAGTATTTGATGAAATAGATACAGGAATAAGTGGAATAGCAGGAAGCAAGGTTGCAGAAAAGATGAAACAAATAGCAAAAAATCATCAAATAATATGTGTAACACACTTGGCAACAATAGCAGCAAAAGGCGATAGTAATTATTATATAAACAAAGAAATAGAAGAAGGAAAAACAAAAACTAATGTATATTTATTGAAAGATAATAAGTTAGTAGAAGAAATTGCAAGGATTGCAAGTGGAGAAATCACAAAAGTATCAATGCAATATGCAAAAGAGTTAATTAACAAAGCATAGTGCTAAATATACAAATTAAGCCCTTGACAAACATATACAAACCATGGTATAAATATACTTACATGGCCCCTTGGTCAAGCGGTTAAGACGCAGCCCTCTCAAGGCTGAATCATGGGTTCGATTCCCGTAGGGGTC
>CANRFS010000011.1 GCA_947629965.1 uncultured Clostridia bacterium | reverse complement strand
TTTACATTTCCTGCAAGGCATGCGCTTAAAGCTATTAACCCTTCATGATATTTTTCTAAGATTTCATAATCTATACGAGGTTTATAATAAAAGCCTTCTGTAAATCCCATTGAAACTAATCTACTTAAATTTTTATATCCTGTTTGATTTTTGGCAAGTAATATTAAATGATAGTAGTGATTATCGATATTTGCTTCTTTATCAAATCTTGTTCTTGGAGCAACATATACTTCACATCCTATAATAGGTTTTACTCCTTCTGCCTTGCATGCTTTATAAAAGTCTACTACTCCAAACATTACTCCATGATCAGTAATAGCAATAGAATCCATTCCAAGTTCTTTTGCTCTCTTTGGTAAATCTTTTATTCTATTTGCTCCATCTAGCAAACTAAATTCACTATGGACATGTAAATGAACAAAATTAGGCATATTTTCTCTCCTTTTTTATGCCTGTATTATATTACAAATTTTAATTTTTATCAATGAGATATGAAAAGAAATTAGGCAAAAGAGGAGCTGTCCCCTTTTGTCTAATTTTACATAATTTAGATATTTTTCTTTACTATTTTACCAATTTATGGTATAATTACAAAGGTGCTGAATTATATTAATTAAATAATTCATTTGTTTATAAAAGGAGATAACCAAAAATGATAAAATTAGTTGCAAGTGATTTAGATGGAACTATAATTGGCAGAGATAATACCATTTTTGAAAATAACTTTAAAGCAATAAGTGATATCAATAAAAAAAATATAGATTTTGTAATATGCACACGGTAAAACATATCCAATTATAAAAGGAATGTGTGACAAATTTAATGCGTCTTATGGAATATTTGGAAATGGAAATCAGATTATAAATTTAAAAACCGGTGAAGAAATTTATAAAAAACTTTTAACTACTTCAGAAATAAATTCTTGTATTGATATAGCAAAAGCCCATAATTTGCATGTTCATCTATATACAGATAATGAAATTGTTACAGAAGAACTTAAGTATATGGATTTAAGAAATTATAAATTGCAACAAGAAAAATACTATGATACTTCTTTAGGTATAACTGTTGTAGATGATATTAAACAGTATTTAACATTTAACAAAGCTAATGTTTGCAAATTGATAATTTCTGCTGAATATGATTTGTCTGCTATAAAGGATGAAATACTAAAAAAAGAAGATATTTCTGTTACTTCTATTAAAAAATATGGTGATTACAAAGATAAAGTTATTAATAAAGAGTATGAATATTTAGATATTACACCAAAAAATATAAATAAAAATACTGCATTAAAAATTCTTGGTGATTATTTAAAAATTAATAATGATGAAATTATGGCAATTGGAGATAATTTAAACGATTTAGATATGGTTAAAAATTCAGGTGTTGGAGTTGCTGTTGCAAATGCTTATGATGAGCTTAAACAAGTTGCAAAATATACAACAAATAGCCCTGTTGAAGCAGGTGGATTTGCGGAAGCCGTTTATAAATTTATTGAATTTTAGTTATTATACAAAAAATGAACTAATTTAGATTAGTTCATTTTTTATATATAATTTATTGTTTTTAATATATTCTAAAACTTTTTTAGGTATATATTCGCTTACGTCTTCACCACTTTCTATTTTTTCTCTTATCATGCTAGAGCTTAAATATATTTTATCGATTCCATCTATTTTTATTAATGACTCTTTATTTTTCCTTAAAAAACTGCTATTTGCAATTATATTTTCTAGCTTATCATTATCTCTTTCTAAAACAACGATTTTATAATCTTTTAGTAGTCTTTCTGGATTTTCCCATGTCTCTATCTCTTTCAAATTATCTGTTCCCATAATGAAACATATATCATATTCTTTTCCATATTGTTCTTTTATTAAATCCAATGTTTCTATTGTGTATAATTGCTTATCTTGTTTTAACTCAATATCCGATACTTCTAACTTGTCTTCATTTTCGCATATAATTTTTAACATATTATATCTATGTTCATCACTTGCTAATTCTAACTTTTGATATTTTGTACTTACTGGAACAAAAATAAGTTTTTTTATTGCATTACATTTTTCTATAATCTGCTTTGCTAGTATAATATGTGAATTAATTGGTGGGTTAAATGATCCTCCAAAAACTGCTATAACTTTTTTTTGCATATACTTGCGCTCTCCTTTGTAACTACTATATCACATTTTATATTTTATTTTCAATAGATAAAATTAATTGTAATTTGCTAGAATCTCCTAAATCTAGTATATCTACTAGCACATCTACAGCCACATGTATTATTGTTATTGCTGTTATTTGAGTTGTTTGTATTATTTGTATTGCTTGTATTATTAATACTATTTAAAATTTCATTTAATGTATTATTTATAGTAGCAATATTATTTTCACTATCTCCTGTATTATTGTTAATTAAATTTGATAAAGCTTCACATATACAATTATTTTCACATGTTCTGCAAAATAATCTTACTAGAGAAGCTGTTATAAAAGCAAGTATCGTATATGCAAGTGTTGCTATTAAAAATGTTTCATCAAATGCTGCAAATGTTATTACTAAAAATATTGCAAATATAAGTGATGCAACTGCAAGTGGACTATTTAATAATTTTTGTAAAATAGCTGATACTATTATTACAGCAATTGGAAACGCAAAAAATATTAATAGTATATTCATAATTTACCTCCATATGTATTTTTTATATATAATATGTAATTCGTATTATTTTTGTTAATTTATTTTTCTAAAAAATTCTATTTTTTATTTGCTTTTTTTGTTTTTTATGATAAAATATTTGTTATACTAATGATAGTTTTAGGGGGATTAATTATGGAATTTAAAAAATGTGCACGTTGTGGATGTTTCTTTATATCAGAAAGTGATGTTTGTTGTAATTGTGAATCACGTGATAAAATGGATATTTCAAAATTAAATTCTATTTTAGATGAAAATTATAACTTTAATTCTATCCAAGACCTCTCTATTTTAAGTGGTGTAAATATTAATAATTTAAGTAGATTTATAAAAAGCAATAAAATTTCAGGATTAAATATTAATTTATAAATTAGATTTTATACATTTCTCTATTATAACCTTCTTTTAAAAAATTAAGATAGATTTAAAATAATCTATCTTAATTTTTTATATTTAAATTCCATCTAATCCATTTTTTAGATTATATAGATTTTTAAATCCCGATTTTTTTAAAATTTTTACAGCCTTTTTGCTTCTCATTCCACTTTGGCAGTATACAATTATTATTCTATCTTTTTCTTTTAGCTCGCAGTCACAACATTTTTCTAATTCATATGATGGTATATTTATTGCTCCGCTCTAAATGTCCTTCTTTATATTCTTGAGGACTTCTTACATCTAACAAAATTACATCTTTGTTTGTTTTTAGTATATTTTGTGCTTCTGTAATAGTTATATTTTCATTATCTCTATATTTTTTTATTGTCCTTAAAATTTTATTTATATTCATCCTTATCACCTATATATAATTACAAAAACTCCATCTTAATTTATAATGGAGTTTTTAATTATTATATAATATGATATTTTGTCTAAATTTGTTCTTTTATAGATTCTCTTTCAAATTTTTCGCCAATTGCCATGATTGTAATTAGGTATATAAACATTGATATTGGCATTGTATATTGATTTATTGGTAAACGCACAATTGCATATATACTTAAATATAATAGTTGCGCAACTATTACTGGTATTATGGTTAATAGTACTACTTTTACTATTCCTAATTTTCTGTATTTTATTAAAAAATATGCAAATATCAATAGTGCTGCTAAGCAAACCGGGAATATATATGGATTTATTAAATCTATTAATTCTATTTTTGCATTATTAGATACTATTAAATCTTCTGCACTTAATTCTAAATTATATTTTTCATTAATTTTTGAAACCAAATTATTTAACTGGTCATCTTGTACTGATTTTGTTATTATTAAAATATCATAATCTAAATCATTTATATTTCTTATTTTAGTATTAGTTCCAAATACTTCTGTTATTATATTTTTAACATCGGAAAAATTAAAGTCTGTTGATAAATATAATTCTACTGCTGTATTTTCCCCATATAATAAACTATAATTCATACCTTTTACAAATAGCATTATTATTCCAGCTACTATTATGATTAATATTACTGTTAGTAAAGATATCATTTTTTTATTTTTTAACATAATTTGCTCCTCCTTCAAAATTCGTTTTACGAATTTTGTACTTTTAACTCCTCACTTTTAATTTTATCTATTCTTTAATTGTCTTTATTGTTAACCCGAGTTAATGTTAGATTATATAAATACATCATTATAATTCCCCAGAATAGACACATTCCTAGACTTGATATATTAGCAAATTTATTAAATGTAAAAATTACTGCTATAATATAAATTGGAATTAATTTTAATGCAAATTTTGCAGTTGTATCTTTTATAAAATTTTGATCTAAATTTTTAAATGCTAAATAAATATACATATAATTTAATATTACTGAAATTACTATACCTACTATACCTTCTAATGTAATTTTTATATTTGTATATCTTAATACTAGTAATAACAAAGCTATAAATCCAATTTGCAATATTATTGCAAGAATACCTTTTGATTTTAGTTTTATAATTAGGTATGCAAACATTACTAACAATACAGCAGTTGCTATGTACATTAATATATTTAAATCTGCTTTTGTTAATATTGGAGAAACTGTATATCTTGCTATGTTATAAATTATAGGTAATTCTCCTGAGTTTAATACAGTTGCCATTTGTTCTGCAAGTTTTACATATTGCTGTAATGTATTTGTATCGTTTGCTACACCTATAGGAATATTTAAATTACCATCTGTTATTACATCTCCAAAATATGTTGTTCTATATGTTTGTCCATCAAATACAATTGATACTTCTTTTGTTTCAGTTTTGTCCTCTAATTCTCCGTTTTCATTTTCTTCTTGTTTTGTTGTAGCAACATATGTTTTACTTATTTCTTCAAGTTTTTGTTTTCCTTCTTTATTGAAATTGATTTGTAAATATACAGAAGTAGTAGCTTCTGTTTCTGCTTGTCCATACACTACTCTAACTTTTTGTATATTACTATTATTTAATAATACTTCATTTGTTTCGCTATCTTTTAATTCAAATGCACCTTTTTGAGCTAAAACTGATATTACATCTTCTGCATTGTCATCATCTGGAATTTCTAATTGTATACTTCCTGTATTTATATTTTGTCTTATTTTATATTGTTCTATATTTAAATCTTTTAATCTGCTATCTATTATTTTTTTAGATAATTTATAATTATCTTGTGTTAATACTTCGTCACTATTTGTTTTGTTTGTTACTGTTGTGTAGCCATTTTCTTCTGTGTACTCTACTCCTTCTTGTTTTTCTGTAACTTCATTTCCATCTTTATCGTAAATAGTTGTAGAATCTATTGATTTATCAACAGCAAAATCTACTATTTTACTATTCTCCAATTCCATTCCTAATAAATAGCTTGGTACTACATTTGCAACTTTGTATTCTTGTTTCTTATATATTCCGAAAAAAGATGCTACAGTTATTATAATCACTAATATTATAACTGCAATCATTGTTATTACTTTTTGTGCCTTCACTTTTTACTCCTCCTATAATAATTTTGTATCATTTATAATTAATTCAAACCATATTTGTAAGTATTTTGCTGCATATTTACTCATCATTGTTCTATCCATAAATATTTCGAAATAATCTAGCACAGGGCAAATATGATTATCAATTGTTAAGTCTAATATTACTTTTTTCTCTTTATTATTTATTGTTAAATCAGCATGTGTTACTGCATAATTTACTCTATCATGTATATCAAATGTTGCCATGTTTTTATTTACTACTCTATCTCTATGAACATCAGACTTGTCCGCAAGTATTAATGCAGCTGATATATCGCTAACAGCTGTGCCTGTTTGTTCATCATGATTTCCTATTGCTGACATTATTTCTGTTCTATCTTTTATATCCATTCCCATATCTTTTAAAATATTATATGCAAGTATTGCACCTGTATGGGCGTGATCTACTCTATTTATTCCATTTCCTATATCATGCAAATACCCTGCAATTTTTGCAAGTTCTACTCTATGTTTATCGTATTCTAAAGTTTCTAATATTTTACCTGCTCTATTTGAAACTATACTTACATGTCTTACAGAATGTTCTGTATAGCCTAAAGCATCCAATTGTTTTTGTGCTCCTATTACTAATTCCTGAACCTCTGGATTCTTTTTTACATCTTCTAATGTTATCATAAAACACCTCCCGCTTTTGTAATCGTTTATATTTTATCTTAAATATTTAAAAATATCAACTGTTTTGATGCAAAAACTAAATTAAGCTATGCACCTAAAACGCCAAAATATTCCATTGGCAAAAAAGGGGTCTGACCCCTTTTTTGCCATTTTTGATTGTAAATTACCTATTTACTCCTATTATTCCTCCTACGGTCCCGGCAATTATTGCTCCTACTATCATTATTATTGATTTTAAGTTTAATGCAAAGCTACCTTCTATCACACTTGATAAAATGTAAATTACAGCTATATATATTAATCCAACTAATATTCCGTTTATTATTCCGTTTTTCTTTACTGTTGACATAGACAAGCTACTTCCTATTAATATGCTAATTACTGTTATTATTATTGTCACTGTAGGAATTGTACTCTCAGATATACTTGTATAAGTTAATAAGCTTGCAAATATTACTAATGCTATTAAAGTAATAATTATCGAAATTATACTTCCTTTTATAATTTTCTTTACATTACTTCCATTTTCATTTATATTTTCTAACATTTTTATCATTTTACTTCACCTCATATTTTAATTTTATGAGCTATAAACAAATTTTATAACAAAAAATGAAAAGGGGAAATGAGTTTCCTCATTCCCCTTTTCATTTTAAAGGATTTTTGCAGCCCAAGATATCTCAGGAGCAAAGAAATATCCAATTTGTGAATATTCCTTTGTTTTTTCATCTTTTACATTTAAATATAAAAGCTTAAGTTCAGCATGAGCTCGTGAATTTTTCGAACAAAATTTATGCTTTAGAGATATTTCCATGTAGACATTGTCTACACAGCCATCATCTCCATCGACACAAAATATTAGTTCTAATCTTCCGGAACCGTTTATCCGGATTTTGCTCGCTGCTGATAAAAAGCCATTAAATGTTTTGTCTGAAAGCCAGATTTCTACCCCTTCCTCTGTAGTTTTTGCGGTATTTATGAAATAATCCAATTTCATAAATATTTCCTCCTTTAAATTGATTTTTTAGTTCTTTACGAACTTATATGTATTTTATCACAGTTTTACACAAATTTCAAGACTATCTTAGTTTTGCAAGTCTTTCATCTATTGATTCAATCATTTCATTGAATTTTACTTGTTTTGCTTTTTCTTCTTCTACTTTGCTTGCTGGTGCTTTTGCAATAAACCCTGGATTTGATAACATTTTATCTGTCTTTTCTTTTTCAATTATAACTTTTTGTTTTTCTTTTTCTAATCTTTCTATTTCTTCTTTAATGTCTACCAAATCTTCAAATGGCATAAATACTTCTAATCCTTTTGCTACAACATTTATTGCATTTTGTGGGATATTTTGTTTTGTTTCCTGTATTATTATTTCATCACTAAATCCTAATTTCTTTAAGAATTCCTTTGATTCTTTTATAACTTTTTCATAGTCTTTAGTTACAAATATTAGTTTAGATTTTTTAGATGGGTGTACGTTCATTGTTGCTCTTACATTTCTTATTCCTGTAATTATTTCTTTTAAAACTTCTACTTTTGCCTCTTCATCTTTAAATTCTAAGTTTTTATTATATTCTGGATATTTTGATATCATTATGCTTTCATCATTATTATATAATTCTTTATATATTTTTTCAGTAACAAATGGCATAAATGGATGTAAAAGTTTTAATGAATCTGACAATACTTTGTTTAAAACATACTCCGCTGTTTTTCTAGTTTTGCCTTCTTTGTTATATAGTCTTGGTTTTACAATTTCAATATACCAATCGCAAAATTCATTCCAGATAAATGTATAGATTTTATCTAACGCTACTCCTAAATCATAGTTATCCATATTTACTTTTATTTCTGATATTAGTGTATTCAATTTAGATAATATCCATTTATCTTCCACCATAAGATTTATATTACTTATGTCATTATCATAATCTTCTAAATTCATAAGTACAAATTTTGCCGCATTCCATACTTTGTTTGCAAAGTTTGATGCCGCATCTAGTTTTTCTGGCATAAATCTCATATCATTACCGCTTGATGTACCAGATACTAAAGAAAATCTTAAAGCATCTGCTGAATATTTCTCTATTATCTCTAATGGATCTATTCCATTTCCTAAAGATTTAGACATTTTTCTTCCTTGGCTATCTCTTACAATACCATGAATAAACACATCTTTGAATGGAACTTCTCCTGTTTGCTCTAATGCAGAAAACATCATTCTTACAACCCAGAAGAATATAATATCATAACCTGTAACTAATGTACTTGTAGGATAGAATGTTTTAAAATCTTCTGTTTCTTCTGGCCAACCAAGTGTTGAAAATGGCCATAATGCACTACTAAACCATGTATCTAAAGTATCTTGGTCTTGAGTAAGATTTGTGCTTCCACATTTTTTACATTTTTCTGGTTTTCCTATTTCAACATTAATAGCTCCACATTCACCACAGTAATATGCTGGTATTTGGTGTCCCCACCATATTTGACGAGATATGCACCAGTCTTGTATATTATTAAGCCAATTAAAATATGTTTTCTCAAATTTTTGCGGTACAAATTTTGTATCACCTTTTTTTACCGCTTCTATCGCAGGTTTTGCAAGTTCTTTCATTGCAACAAACCATTGGTCCGATATTTTTGGTTCTATTGTACTTCTACACCTATCATGTTTACCAACATTATGAGTATAATCTTCTATTTTTACTAAGTTTCCAAGCTCTTTTAATTTGTCTACTATTTTTTCTCTTGCAGTATACATATCTAGCCCTTTATATTCTGGAACTAAATCATTCATTTTGAAGTTTTCATCAAATACTTCAATTATTTCTAAGTTATGATTAAGACCTGCTTGATAATCATTTGGATCATGTGCTGGTGTAATTTTAACACAACCTGTTCCAAATTCCGTTTCTACAAATTCATCTGCAATAATTGGAATTTCTTTATTCATTATAGGAAGTATACATTTTTTACCTACTAAATCTTTGTATCTTTCATCATCTGGATGAACAGCAACTGCTGTATCTCCAAGCATTGTTTCAGGCCTTGTTGTTGCAACTGTTAAGTATCTATCCTCTCCTACAACTTTGTATTTAATATGCCATAAATGTGTAGGTTCTTCTTCGTATTCTACTTCTGCATCTGAAATTGATGTATTACAGCATGGACACCAATTTATCATTCTTTTTCCTTTATATATAAGTCCTTTATCGTAAAGCTTTTTAAATACTGTTAAAACTGCTTTTGATAGTCCTTCATCCATTGTAAATCTAGAGCGTGTCCAGTCTGCTGAGCAACCTAATCTTTTTTGTTGATTTACAATTGTTCCTCCATACTCTTTGGTCCATTCCCATGCTCTATCTAAAAATTTTTCTCTTCCTAAGTCCCATTTAGTTACGCCTTCTTCTTTAAGCTTATCTACTATTTTTACCTCTGTAGAAATTGCAGAATGATCTGTTCCTGGAAGCCATAAAGTATTATAACCTTGCATTCTTTTATATCTAATTAAAATATCTTGAAGCGTTCCATCTAAAGCATGTCCCATATGAAGTTTTCCTGTTACATTTGGAGGAGGCATCATTATACAATAAGGCTCCTTTGTTTTATCCATACTTGGTTTAAAATATCCATTCTTTTCCCAATTTTTATAAATTTCTTCTTCAAAGCCCTTTGGCTCATACTTTTCTTCTAAACTATGTTTACAATTTTCGCACATATTTCTCTCTCCTTTTTTGGACGGACCAGATTTAGTCTTTTTTTCTTTTTTTTCCTTTTTTGGACGGACTAGATTTGGAGTTTTTAATCCAAAATTTAAAAAGGCTAAATCTAGTCCGTCCAAAAAAGGAAAAAAAGAAAAAAAGAAATCGTCCTTAACATAGGACGATTTTTACCGTGGTACCACCTAATTTATATAAATTTTTAATTTATACATCTCTAATATCTTTAACGCAAGATTTACGGATTACTCTACTGTTATTTCAAATAATCAACTCCAAAGCTACATTCAGATTTTCTTAAACCTTAGAAGCTCTCAGCCGGTGGCTTCTATTCTCTTTCGGTAAGGTTAAATCTTACTCCTCTTTTTCACAGTTTTTCAATATGCTATATATCTTAACATATTTGTTTGAAAAAATCAATATTTTTTTACATATTACAATAAACTAAAATCATTCCAATTATGCTAAATAAAAATCCTACTAACTTTAGTCCAAGTGTTGCATCATTTTGATCTCCAAAACTAAATATTTTTTTTGTTATTGGTCTTGCATCATATATTAGTATTACTCCAAACATTACTAAAATTATTCCTAATATAAATAAAATTTTCATTGTTCCACATCCTTTTATTTTAAATATACGCACATAATATTGCTTCTAATCCTATATTTATATCTATTAAACCAGATTTATAGTTGTTATCTAGCTTTATTAATTCTCCTAATATCTTTCTTAATTCGTTTATTTTAAAATATCCTGCTTGTCTTTTGTATTTAGATACTAAAAATGTTTGATTTGGTTTCAAATTTAATACAGGTAAAATGTCTCTGTTTTCTTCTATACATAGCTTAGTTAAATATATTTTTTTGAAATGATTATATAATGTTATGAGTATTTTTTGTACTGGTTCTTTATTATATATTAATTCTTTTAATATTTCCATAGCTTTTGCTATATTTTTTTTTCCTAATTCATCTGTTAAATCAAATATTCTTGCTTCGAACTCTTTGATAGCGAGTTTTTCTACTGATTCTTTTGTTATAGTTCCACCTTTTCCTGTATATTCAATGAGTTTTCTAATTTCATTGATTAAATTCTGCATATTCGTTCCTGATGTTTCTATAAGTAAATCCAAAGTTCTTTCATCTACGTTTACTTCGTAGCTATTACAGATAATTTTTAATCTTCTTTTTATATCTATTGGTTTTAATCTTTCAAAATTGCAAACTATTCCATTTTCTTCTATTACTTTTGTAAGTTCATTTTTTGATATATCTTCTTCTATAAATACTAATATTGTACTTTCTTTTATAGTTTCTATATTTCCTTTTATATATTCTGCTATTTTTTTTTGCAAATCATTATTTGATTTTGAATTTGCTTTTTTTTCTTTTTTTAATAATCCTGTATTTTTTGCAATAATAAGTTTTTTGTCAAATCCAAATGCTGGTGTTTCTATATCTGATATTATACTATTAACATTTGTTTCATCTATTTGAATATAGTTTATACCTAATATTAATTCTCCGAATATCTTTTTAATTTTTTTAACTGCATTTTCTAACAGATACAATTCCTCGCCATAGAAAAGATATATACTATTTAGTTTTCCTTGTTTTAGGTCTTTTTCTAGATTATCTACTGTCATTATTCCTCCATTTTTATTAGATAAATTGTTGTTTGTTTTATTTATTACTGTAAAATAGTTTAATATAATTTTTTCAAGACGTCCTTCTTCACTAAAATTATTATTTCATAATAATTTTGGATTCGAAGCTCTTATCTCAAAAATTATATTTAAACTATTTTACTAATCAAATTAAATTAAAAACAATTACACAAATTACAATTTTTCTGAGAATTTGCATGAGTGTGCATGACATATTGCTGCTGCCATACTGTCTGTTGTATCGTCTAGTTTTGGAAGGCTTTCTACATTTAATATTGTTTTTACCATTCTTTGTACTTGCATTTTATCTGCTCTTCCATATCCTGTTACTGCTTGTTTTATTTGTAGTGGCGTATATTCAAATGTTGGTACATTGTTTTTGCATCCTACTATTAAAACAACTCCTCTTGCTTGTGCAACGTTTATTGCTGTTTTTGCATTGTTATTAAAGAATAACTCTTCTACTGATATTGCATCTGGTTTATATTTATCTATAAGCATGCTTAAATCATCATATATTTTTGTAAGTCTTAATGGAAATGACACTCCTGCCTTTGTTGTAACTGCTCCGCTATCTATTAATTTAAATTTATTTCCTTGATAATCAATTATACTATATCCTGTTATTGCAAAGCCCGGATCAATTCCTAATATTCTCATATTATACCTCTTCTATTCTTTCCAATAATCTATTATTATTCTAAATACTTCTGCTACACTCCAGCCTTGAGCTATTGCTCCTTTTGGTAAGTATGGCGACTTTGAATCATATATTTCTGCGATGCTACCTATTGTGCCTCTTTCAAACATTTCTTTTATAAAAGTTTTCCTTGTAGTTTCAATAAACTCTTGCCTTTTTTCTTTTAATATTTTCTTTTTGGTTTTATCTTTTTCATAATCAATTCTGTTATTTAATGTATCAAAATATAGTCCTAAAAGCCATGGCCATGTTATTCCTTGATGATAACTTGAATCTCTTTTGAATCCATCCCCTTCATAAACATCTATATATCCTTTCTCACCTTTTGCAAGTGTTTTTAATCCATATTTGTTAAGTAATTTTTTAGTTACAGTTTCAAACATTTCTTCTGCAATTTTTCCGTTTGGTTCTAAAATAGGATGACTAAGTGCTGTTGCAAATAATTGATTTGGTCTTACTTTGCTATCTCCTATTACATCATATAAACATTTTTTCCTTTGGTTATAGAAACTAGTTTCAAAAGAATCTTTACATTTATTTGCTAATTCTTCATACTGTTTTGCTTGTTTTCTTTTACCAAATTTACTGCTTAATTCTTGCATTATTTTTAAACTGTTATACCACATAGCATTTATTTCAACAGCTTTACCATTTCTTGGAGTAAAACAGTAATTTCCATACTTTGCATCCATCCAAGTATTTTGAGTGTTTTCTGTTCCTGATGAAATTAGTCCATCATCATCTAAAAATATATTGTTATCGTCTAAGTCAATTCCTCTTATATAATTGTCTATTATTATTACTAATTTGTCATATATATTGTTTTTTATAAATTTATAATCTTTGGTATACTTTAGATATTTATATACTGCTTCAAATAGTAAGAGAGAACTGTCTACACTATTATATAAAGGTCTATTATCATATCCTGAATATCCATTTGGCACTAATCCAAATTTTATATCTCGAACTGTTGTAAGTAAAACTTCTTTTGCTATATCATATCTTTTTGTAGCTAAAAGAAGTCCTTCAAATGAAATTAGGCTATCTCTTCCCCAGTCTAAAAACCAAGGATATCCTGCAATAATTGTGTGAAGTGCAAAGCTTGGCCTGTACACTATAAAATTATCTATTGATATACAGAAATCTTTTAATAAATCTCTTTTGGCTAGCGTTTCTTTAGATACTTTTTCAACATCCTGTTTTTCTTGTAATAATCCTGTTTTATACATTAATTCATTTATTCTAATAATTTCTTTGTTTATTACTTTTTTTACATTTATTTCTTCTATATTTTCTTCTAATGAACATACAAATTCGATTTCTTTCTGAGAATTTGCTGGTATTTTTATTTCATATCTTCCAGGAACTATCAGGTTTTCTTCTGGAAAAAATCCTCTTTTTTCTTCTTCTAAATAGTACATATTCCTAAAAACATCATTATCATGCTTAATGTAATTTCCATCTGAAATGTGCATATATATTGGATTATTTGGGTTGTCATCAATTTCCACTTTAACTTTTTTATCTTTTATATTTTGCTTTAACATAAATTCATGGTTTGTTGTCATTGTATGAAAATCTCTAAAATTCATAATTGGAGATACAGTAAATTTCATTTCATCTCCTTGATTATCTATTTTATACAAAACGCATACTGTATTTTTTCCATATTCCATACATATTAACTTTTTTATAGAAATTTCATTTATTTTATATGTAAAAATAGGTATATATTCTTTTTCAAATTCTGTTTGATATTTAAAACCTTCAGAAATATAGTTTTTACATATATTAGAATATAAGTTATAGCTTGTACTATCTATTTCTACTGATTCATCTAATTTGGAAAGTATAAGATGTCTTCTAGCAGGAGGTGTAAGTGGTGCAATTAATAAACCATGATATTTTCTCGTATTAATTCCAAATATTGTAGACGAGCTATATCCTCCTATTCCATTTGTTATAATCCATTCTTTATCTATTCCTTCTTTTAATGGTAAGTTTTTTGTTATTATTTTCATTTGTATTCTCCTAAAAAATTATTTTATTTTTCTTTGTTTTTGCGGTATGTTTCTTTTAAGAATCTTTCTTTTTCTTTTTTTTCTTCTTCATCTATCATTTCTCTTGCTTTTTCATGTATTCTAATATTTTCTTGTCTTGTTTTTTCGCTTTCTTTTATTGATTCTATTCTATCTTTATATTTGTTACTAAATTTACTTGTCCTTTTTAGTATTTTTTCTTCTTCTTTTTTATGTTTTTTCTCTTTCTTATATCTTTTTGCCTCTTTTCTTTCTGTTTTTTCCTTCTTGTTTTCTTCTTTTAATTTTGAATTTAATAACATATATTGCTCATCATTGTGTTTATCTTTAAATCTTAAATCACCACAAATTAATTCTATAATTAATTTTGCTGTTTTGTCTGGATCATGCCTTATATAATTTCCTTCTGCTGTAGCAAGTTCGCCTTTTATTAATCTTATTCCTCTACTTCTGATATTTGATGTATCTATGTTTACAATATCTGATCCCATTAAATTATATTTTCTTACATATTCAGGTATAATTTCACCAACATCTGATATACAAAAATCTATTATTCCTTCTCCACTATGCTCTAATATGCTGTTTATATGATCAGATACCTCATAATCGTCAGTTTGTCCTGGTTCTGTCATTATGTTAGATATGTATATTTTTAATGCTTTGCTTTCTCTTATTGTTTTTGAAACATTTTTTATAAGAAGATTTGGTATAACATTTGTATAAAGGCTTCCTGGTCCTATAACTATTGCATCTGCATTTTTTATTGCTTCTAATACTCCTGGAGCAGTTCTACAATTTGATGGATTTATATATACTCTATTAATTTTTGTTACCTTGTTAGTTACTGTTTCTGCAATTTTAGTTTTATCTGTAACTACTGTTCCATCTTGTAATTCTGCACATATATTCATTTCGTCTAGTGTTACTGGAAGAACCTTTCCCACCATTGATAGTATGTTACTCGATTTTTCTATACTTTTTGTAAAATCTCCATTTATTTTTTGCATAACGTATAAATAAATATCTCCAAAACTTAAGTTTTTAAGTTTTCCTTCTTCAAATGTATAATTCATTAAATCATTCATGTTATCTGCATTTGTAGAAAGTGCTACTATACTACTTTTTACATCATCTACCGGATTTAAATTTAATTCTTTTATTGATATAGATGGTCTACCATATGCAGATACTGGAACTATTGCAGTTAAATTGCTTGTATAATTTTTTAATCCTTTTAATACATTATTTATTCCATTTCCTCCACCTATTACAACAATATTTGGTCCTCTTTCGTATATAGGATTTTTTGAAACTAATTTTTTAAGTTCATTATCACTTTCTGAATTATCTACATTAACATTATTTTTTTCTATTAGTAATTCTAAATTTCTCCTCTGTATATATACTATTCCTAATACAAAGCAAATAAAGCCTATAACAAATGTACCAACTACAAGTAATACATCCAAAAGCTCTAATCTTTCAGATGATAAAATTTTTGAAAAGCCAAAACATGTTAGTATTATTCCTATTAATATCAAAAACATCCATCTTTTTATTTTTGTACTATTTTTTAACCAGTTAAAAAAATTTTTCATTTTACTCTTCTCCTATAACTTCAATTTCTAGTTCTATGTCAATATTAAATTTATCATGTACTTTTTTCTTTATTACATCTACAAGCAAAAGTATATCTTTTGCCGTAGCGTTTCCTTTATTTACAATAAAACCTGCATGTTTTTCTGATACATAAGCATCTCCTATATTATATCCCTTTAAATTGCATTTATCAATAAGCTGGGCAGTTATATATCCATCGCCTCTCTTAAATGTACTTCCTCCACTTGGAAAATTTAGTGGTTGTTTTTCCTTTCTTGATTTATTATTTTTTTCCATTTCTAACTTAATTTTTTCTTTTTCTTCTGGCTTTAATTGTAAAATAGTTGATACTATTATATCATTTTTATTGTTAAATCTACTACCTCTATATTTAAATTCATGTTCTTCGTTGTTAATTTTATTTAATTGTAAATCTTTATCTAAATATTCAGAACATACTACAATATTTTTTAATTCACTTCCGTAAGCACCAGCATTCATTTTAATTGCTCCGCCAATTGTGCCTGGTATTCCGCAAAGCAAATTCTAATCCTGATAATCCTTTTTTATATGCTTCATTTGCAATTTTTGATAGTAAAACTCCAGATCCTACTTTTACTTTATAATCATCTAAAAAATCAATTTCTTTAAAATCTGGTTTTATAACTATTCCTCTTATTCCTCCGATCTTTCACAAGCAAATTGCTTCCATTACCTATAATTGTAGTTTTAATATTATTTTTTTTTGCAATATCTATTATGAATTTAAGCTCATCTACATTTTTAGGCTTTACAAATATATCTGCTGGTCCTCCTATTTTAAATGATGTGTGTTTGCTCATTGGTTCATTAAGATAAACTTGCTCTTTATTTAATTTTTCTAAAATTTTATTATAAATTTTATCCATAATTCTCCTATCATTTTTACATATATTTATTCAATATATGTTTAAAATATAAATAATAGTTTATTGAATTTTATCATTATTTTATTTTTTTTACAATATTTATATTATACAAATTACAATTTATATTTGTATTAACTATATAATAATGATATAATATTTTTAGGTGATTAAATATGTTAGATGATGTTAGAAAAAATAAAAGAAAAAGTTTTTTTATCGTTTTTAGCTTTGTTTTAATAATTACTTTAATTTTATATTATATATGTATGGCGTTTGATGTAAGTGCTCCTGTTGCAATTATAATTTCTTTAGGTTTTTCAATACTTGCAAGTTGGGCTTCATATTATAATAGTGATAAAATAATTTTATCAGTAACTAAAGCAAGACCTGCAACCGAAGAAGAAGATAAAAAGCTAATAAATATATTAGAAGGTTTAATGATTTCATCAGGCCTTTCACATAAACCAAAACTTTATGTTGTAGAGGATCCTCAACCAAATGCTTTTGCAACAGGTAGAAATCCAGAGCATTCTATTATATGTGTTACTACTGGACTTTTAGAAAAATTAGAATATTATGAATTAGAAGGTGTTATTGCTCACGAAATGGCTCATATAAAGAACTATGATATACTACTTTCAGCTGTTGTAACTGTAATGGTAGGTTTTATAGTTATGCTATCTGATATATTTACTAGAACATTTTATTACAGAGGAAGTAAGGATAGAGATAATGACAACAATGGTAATGCAATTTTAATGATTATAGGATTAGTTTTTTTAATCCTTGCTCCTATTTTTGGAAAAATAATGCAAATGGCTGTGTCTAGAAGAAGAGAATTTTTAGCAGACAGTACAGCTGTAGAATTTACAAGGAATCCTGATGGATTAATATCAGCTTTAAGAAAATTAGATGAAGATCCTAATGAACTTCGAGTTGCAAATAAAGCAACAGAAAATATGTATATAGTTAATCCTTTTAGGAAAAATGCTAATAGCAAGAAAAAAGCCGGATTGTTTTCTACTCATCCAAGCATAGATGATAGAATTGAAGCATTGCAAAATATAAGATAAGCAATTTTTTCTTTTTTTGGACGGACTAGATTTGGTCTTTTTTTAAAAAAGACCAAATCTAGTCC
>CANRFS010000010.1 GCA_947629965.1 uncultured Clostridia bacterium | reverse complement strand
AAGGAATTCCAATAATAGAAGAGATATTGTCTAAAAACAATTTTACAACAGGAAATCAAAATGCTATAAGATGGAATTTAGATGATGTTGTATTAAAATATGCACAAAAAAATTCAAGTAGCGATACAATATATTTTATTAAAGATAATAAAAATAATGCTTATGATGTATTAAAGGCAGAAAATGGAAAAATAGAAGAAATAGAAATAAATAAAAAAGATATTCCAAGTGAAGTAAAAATAAATGACGTTTTAAAAATTAATGATAATAATTATGTAATTGATAATATTGCTACTAAAGAGTTGCAAGAAGATATAAAAAATATGGCAGAAGAAATATTTGAAAAGCAGAATATAAATTTAAATAAACATAGAAAAGAAGGTCATTTATATATGGTAACTGAAGAGATAGGAAACAACAGATTTCTATGGGATTTAACAGACGCACCTAAAACCGAATTCGAGGAAACCGATATTACAAAAGAGTTATTAAGTAAGGCAACAGAAGGAATGGTACTTAAATATACTAATGGAAAATATGAATACTATTCAGATGATGGATTTGAAAGGGCAGAAAAAATACATTCATCGTCTTAATATTTATTGTTTGTTGTAATAAAATAAATATATGATGTAATTATAAAAAACAGATTTTTAAATATATATTGAAAAGTAAGATATATTTTGATAAAATTAGACAAAATAGAGTAGAAAGTAAGTAGTTAAGTGTTGCTAAACGGGAAGTTGTTAGCAAACGAAAGAGCCTTAAATCATAGGCTTTGCTGACTTATTTTCGCATTCCGCTATTAAACAAAGAATTATCTTTATTGAAAACGGAAGCTCCAAAAAAAGATAGGGGGCTTTTTATTATGACAAAATACACTCTTACAAAAAGCAAAAAAATTATTTTATCTGCAATGCTATTAAGCATTTTATTAGTTCTATCAAGATTTTTATCCATTAAATCATCATTTTTAGTAATTAGTTTCAGCTTTATTCCAATGATGCTTGCAGGAATTTATTTGCGGACCTAAATATTCTGCAATAATAGCAGGACTTGGGGATTTAATTGGTGCAATACTTTTCCCATTTGGTCCATATTTTCCAGGATTTACAATATCATCTGCTTTAATGGGATTAGTTTATGGAATATTCTTATACAAAAAACCAGGAGAAGAAAGAAAAGATTTTAAATTTATTATTCAATTAATTATTAGTAGTGTTATTGTACTGGGAGTAATAAAAATACTATTAGAAGCAGCATTTTTAAATGTGCTATATGGAAAAGCATATTTTGCAGTAATTGCATCAAGGTTTGCAACAGAAGCTATAATGCTTCCAATTCAAGTAGTTACAATATTTTTACTTGAAAAAGCACTTAGACCATTTGTTAAAAAGTATTTATACAAGGAAGAAGAAATTGGAATTGATGAATATTTAGATACATTTGATAAATTTACAAAAGATCCAAATTTAGATGCTATGAAATATATAATGGAAAAATTTGATAATCCAGAAAAGCAAACGAAATTTATACATGTCTCAGGAACAAACGGAAAAGGAAGTATATGCGAAATGCTTGCAAGCATTTTAAATAATACAGAATATAAAGTCGGTAAATTTATATCTCCACATTTAATAAAATTTAATGATGGTATATGGATTAATGACAAGCAAATATCAGACGATGAGGTAAAAGAAATATTACTTCCATTATCAAAAGTAATAGATGAGTACAATAAAACGCATAAAGTACCAGTTAAATGGTTTGAAGCAATTACTTCACTTGCAATTATATATTTTGCAAAACAAAAATGTGATTTAGTAGTTTTAGAAACAGGACTTGGGGGGCTAACTGACTGTACTAATATAGTAAATGGAGAAATTGCAGTAATTGGAAATATCGGATATGACCATGTAGATATATTAGGTAATAATATTTTAGACATTGCAAAACATAAGGCTGGAATTATTAAAAATAATTCAGACACAGTAATTGTTAAACAAGATGAAATAATGCAGGTAATAGAAGAAGAGTGCAAAAATAAAAATAGCAAATTACATGTAATAGAAAAAGAAGATATAACAAATTATTCATATAATACTGAGATGCAAAAATTTGATTATAAAAACTATAAAAATATAGAAATAAATTTAAAAGGCAAAGCTCAAATATACAATGCTGCAGAGGTATTAGAGGTTATAGGAATTCTAAAGGAAAAAGAATATAAAATTTCTAATGAAGCAATATATAACGGATTAAAAACAGTAGTACATAGAGCAAGATTAGAAACATTAAGCAAAGATCCTCTAATTATATTTGATGGAGGACACAATGAAAACGCTGTAAAAAATTTACAGCAAAATATTAATCAATATTATCCAGATAATAAAAAAGTATATATTATATCAACTTTAAAAACGAAAGATTACAAAACAATTATAAAAAATATATGTGAAGATAAAAATGCAATTTTCTTTTTCACAAGTGGAACAGGCGATAAAAGATATTTATCTAAACACAAGTTATATAATGAAGCTAAAAAATACTTAAATGATGTAAATATGTATGAAGAAAAATTAGAAGATGCAATAAACATTTCTAAAAAAGTATATAATGATAGAACTATTTTAATAGTAGGTAGTTTCTATGTATATAAGAAAGTGCTAGGAGTTTTAAACAATGATTAAACTACAAAATGTTAATTTTAAATATAAAAATGGAAAAGATGTATTAAAAGATATAAATTTAGAAATAAACGAAGGGGAATTTATTAGTATAATAGGAAAGAATGGCTCTCGGGAAATCTACTATGGCTAAAATTATTTCTGGATTAGAAAAACCAAATAAAGGACAAGTTCTTGTAGATGAAATAGATACACGAAATAAAAAAGATTTTTTAGAAATTAGAAAAAAAATTGGAGTAGTATTTCAGAATCCAGAAAATCAAATTTTATTTAATAATGTTTTTGATGATATTGCATTTACAATGAAAAATTTAGGAATAGAAAATTATGAAGAAAAAATAGAAAACTCTTTAAACAAGCTAAATATGCAAAAATTTTTAAAAAACGAAAGTTATGATTTATCAATGGGACAAAAACAGCGTGTAACTATAGCAGGAGTAGTTGCTACAAATCCTAAATATATAGTATTAGATGAGCCTACAACAATGATAGATTCAGAGGGAAAAGAAGAAGTATATAGTCTAGTTAAAGAATTAAATAAGCAAGGTTATACAATTATCTATATAACCAATTTTATAGATGAAATATTAATGTCAGATAGAATAGTTGTAATAGAAGAAGGAAATATAATTAATAATTTTGAAAAAAAGGATCTTTTAAATCAAATAGATTTTTTAAGAGAGCATGAAATTAAAATACCATATATTGTAGAGTTAGTGTGTGAATTAAAAAATAAAGGGGTAAATATAGAAATAGAAAATTGGGACAAAAAAGAAATCATCCATAAAATAGTAGAGGTTGCAAAATGAAAAATGTAATAAAATTTATTTTATTTTTAATCTATACAATAGGAATATTTTTTATAAAAGATTATATTGTTATTTCTTTAATCGCAATATTTAATATAATTCTTATGATTATACTCAAAATTAATATACAAAAAGCAATAAAAAATTTAATAAAATTATTGCCATTTATACTATTTACAGTAGTTATAAACATATTATTTGCAGACCTAAATTTTGCAATATTAATAGGACTAAGACTAATACTAGTTTGTAATTTAAGTTATATATTTGCTAAAACAATCTCATATACAGAATTTGGCGAAGTAATAGAAAAAATAATGTACCCACTAAAAATATTTGGAGTAAACCCAAAAGAAATTGGACTTGTAATAACAATTGCACTTTCCTTTGTTCCAATAATGAAAGATGAAGTATTACAAATAAAAAATGTATTAAAAGTTAAAGGAATAAAACCAACGAACTTTAATTTAATAAAAAATTCAAGTCTAATTTTTAAACCATTTTTTATCTCAGTACTCCAAAGAATTAATGAAGTAGAAATGTCATTAAAATCAAAAGCATGGCAAGAATAGATTAAACAAAATAAAATCTATTGTAAATGACAAAGGGGCAGACTAAATCGCCTGCCCCAAATAAAAGAAAAAATTTATACATTTTTAATTTGTATTATCTTTATTCTCCAACCAGAACTTGTATAACATAGTACCCATAGCCTTGTTGCTCGGATCAGAAGCGTGCAGTAAATCGTAAACGTAAGACAATGGACAGGCCGACGAAGACCACGAGCCAACCGTCACTTTTTGCCTCTGACTCCATTCTGATATGTTATCTATGTTAAATCTTTTTTCATAATATGAACCATTCTTCTCAAACTCAATAAGTCCGTATTTTTTTGCAGTTCTAAGATTAGAACACTTGAATCGAAACAGGAATGTACACGAAGCGCTTGAACCGATTCCAATTCATCAAAATTCCGGTGAGAAATACCATTCGGTAGGCTTTTTCCATTAAGAGTTTCTTTATATTCTGATAAGCTCGAAGCAGTCTGAGCTTCCTTAGCTACACCAACCCCACGCCAGTTCGAAGCCGAACCAGCTTCAGCGTACACTTTGGTAAGCCCTTCAGATTTAGCATTAATAACAACTTCAGAACCAGAGGTATTCTTCAATTCAACTATGGCAGGATTGTCAACACTCCAAGTCACCGTATCATTTGTTCCTGTTACTTCTGCTTTCAATTTATACTGTCGTGGCTGTTCACTATCCAACAAAAATCCAATCCATCTGGTAGAATCACCATCTTCGTCAATAATTTTTATTTTTATTTCTTGCTCTTCTGGGCCTTTTAAATACTCGTCTATTGAGTTATATACTTGCCCATCTATTTCTATTTTGCCTGAGCCTATGTTTTGCTCATTTGCCATTGCTTCTTCTGTTTTTGTTTTTGCTTCCTGCGCTTTTCCAATTAATCCTCCATTTAATGCTACACTTACTGTTACCGCTACTAGTATTAACATTACTATTATTGTAATTATTAAGGCTATTAGGGTTATTCCTGCTTTAGAATTTAGAATTTGGGGTTTGGAATTTGGATTTGAGTATGGTTTCGAATATTTTTTGCTTTGGGTTAACTCTTTAAAGTACATGCCGAGAGGACGCCCGCCCCCTAAAGAGTTTGCAATGAATTTTTTTACATTTTTAAATTTTTCTTGCTTCATTTGTTCTTTTTCTTTCATATATTTTTATCTCCTTCTTTTGTGTCTTTAATTTATTTATGTTTTGTTTTTTGGTTTAATATATATTATGTTTATAAAATCTATTATTATGTTTATTATAATTCATACATTTCATTATATTTTAGATTTATATCTTTGTCAATATGAAGCTTATTTTTGTAATATATTTGTAACATCTACGTTCCCACTGACATAAGGATGTAAAAAAATGGAAGGAAAGTATTGAATAATACTTTCCTTTGTTGTATAATCAAAACAGTTTAAATCTAAAAATTTTTTTCTGTAAGCGAATCGCTTATAATTTCCAAAAAAGAAGGTAATAAAATGATATCAATAGTAAAAAGTATGTGTTTGCACGGTTTAGAAGGATATTTAATTGAGGTGCAAGTGGATGTATCAGGAGGACTTCCATGTTTTGAAATAGTAGGACTTCCAGATACAAGTATAAGAGAAGCAAAAGAAAGAGTTAAAACAGCAATAAAAAATTCAGGATTTGAATTGCAAAGTAGAAGAATAGTAGTTAATTTAGCACCAGCAAATACGAAAAAAGAAGGATCGTATTTAGATTTGCCTATAGCAATAGCAATTCTTTTAAATATAGGTGAAATACAAAATCAAAACTTGGAAAACACCATATTTATAGGTGAATTATCATTAGATGGAAAAATCAATAAAATAAATGGAGTACTTCCTATATGTATAGAAGCAAGACGTTTAGGAATAGAAAGAGTTATTGTGCCATATGAAAATAGCAATGAAGCAGCAATAGTAGAAGGTATTGATGTAATAGGAGTAAAAACATTAGAAGAAGTAGTAAACTATCTAAATGGTGGAATTGAATTAAAGCCTAACAAAATTGATGTAAAGGCATATTTTCAGCAGAATAATAAATATCTGTTAGACTTTTCAGAAGTTAAAGGGCAAGAGAATATCAAAAGAGCATTGGAGGTATCTGCAGCAGGCGGACACAATTGCCTTTTAATCGGAAGTCCCGGCTCTCGGTAAAACAATGATGGCAAGAAGAATACCAACAATTTTGCCAGATTTAACATTTGAAGAAGCATTAGAAACAACAAAAATACATAGTATAGCAGGAACTCTTCCAAAAGATACACCAATAATAACTACTAGACCTTTTAGAGCACCGCATCATACAGTATCAGCGGTTTCACTTGCTGGTGGCGGAAAAATTCCAAGGCCAGGAGAAATAAGTTTAGCGCATTATGGAGTACTATTTTTAGATGAATTGCCGGAATTCAATAAACAAACATTAGAAGTAATGCGTGGACCGTTAGAAGATAGAGTAATTACAATATCAAGAATAAATGCAACATTTACATATCCATGTAATTTTATGTTTGTTGCTTCAATGAATCCATGTAGTTGTGGATTTTATGGCTCGAAAGAAAAAGAATGTACTTGCTCTCCTCAGTCTATTTCAAGATATATGAATAAAATAAGTGGTCCTTTGCTAGATAGAATAGATATTCAAATTGAGGTAACACCTGTTAAATATCAGAAATTAGATGATGATGGAGATATAGAAACTTCAAGTCAAATAAGAGAAAGAGTAAATAAGGCAAGAAAAATACAAATAGAAAGATATAAAAATGAAGGAATTTATTCAAATGCAGAACTTACACCAAAACTTACACAAAAATATTGCAAATTAGATGGAGCAAGTAGAAATCTATTGCAAAAAGCATTTGAAAAATTAGGATTAAGTGCAAGAGCTTATGGAAGAATATTAAAAGTTGCAAGAACTATTGCAGATTTAGAAGCAAGTACTGATATTAAACAAAATCATATTGCAGAAGCAATTCAATATAGAAGTTTAGATAAGAAATATTGGAAAAATTAGAGGGTAAAATGCAAGATTATATAGAAATAAATGTAAAAGATGAAATGTATCCAAACAAATTAAAAGAAATTAAAAGTATACCAAAGAAATTATATATAAGAGGAAATTATAGTTTGCTTAATAAAACTGC
Source organism: uncultured Clostridia bacterium (assembly GCA_947629965.1). GTDB lineage: Bacteria > Bacillota > Clostridia > TANB77 > CAG-508 > CAG-452. Next base: position 11,029 of record CANRFS010000010.1, on the reverse strand, counting down.
AATTGCAATCGTAGGCTCAAGAGAGTGTACAAGTTATGGATTTAGAATGGCATATGAATTTGCAAAAGAATTGTCGAAAAAGGATATATGTATAATAAGTGGACTAGCAGAAGGAATCGATACAGCTTCACATTTAGGCGGAATTCATCAAATTGGAAGGACAATTACAGTGCTTGGAACAGGACTCAATAATATTTTCCCAGAAGAAAATAAGCTTTTAGCAGAGTCGATAATAAAAAATGATGGACTTATAATTACTGAATATGGATTATATGGAGAAGCAAACTCTCAAAATTTCCCAAGAAGAAATAGGATAATGAGTGGACTTGCAGAGCGGAATACTAGTAATAGAAGCAAAAAACAAAAGTGGAACTTTAATTACTGCAAGACTTGCAAAAAAACAGGGAAAGAAAATATTTTGTCTTCCGGGGAATGTTGATATTAAAAATAGTAGTGGTACAAATGAGCTATTGAAGGCAGATGCAAAAATAGTAACAAACATAGATGATATATTACAAGATATAACATTAAAACCAGCTACAAAAAAGGATGAATTCGAGATGAAAGATGAATATAAAAATGTATATGATGTAATAACTAATTCTCCAATTCATATAAATCAAATATGCAAAAAAGCAAATATTTCAATAGCAGAGGCAAATCAAACACTTACAATGCTAGAAATAGAGGGATTAATAAAAAGCCTTCCAAATAATGAATATATAAAGGGGTAGCAATGTATATAAAAAAAGAAATTGGAAATTTTGGAGAAAAAATAGCAGAGCAGTATCTTAAACAAAAAGGATATATAATTTTAGATAAAAACTTTGAATGTAGGCAAGGAGAAATAGATATAATCGCATTAGATAAAAAAGAGATAGTATTTGTTGAAGTAAAGACAAGAAGAAGCAATAAATATGGTACTCCTTCAGAAGCAGTAAACAAAATAAAACAAAAACACATGTTGCAGACGATTAAATATTATTTATATATTAGAAATTTAACAGAAGAATTTATACGAATTGATGTAATTGAGGTGTATATAAAGGATAATGAATACAAAGTAAACCACATAAAACAAGCATTTGAAGGATAAGTACAAAAAAGTATTGACAGCGTGTCAGAAATGGCATATTATAATACTGACATTATGTCAGAAAGGAAATAAGATTTTATAATAATAGCATTAAAAAGTTTATTAAGAAAGGAAATTAAAATGATAATTGATTATGCTAGTCAATATGATGAAGAAGTAAAAGATTTGTTTGTAGAGTTACAGGAATATATTGTAAATATTGATAAAGAAAAATATAATATTTTAACTGAAAATTATAGAGAAGAATATTTTAAAAAAACTATGAGTGAAATTAAAAAGTATAATGGAAAAATGTTATTATACAAGGAAGGAACAAAAATAGTTGGTTTGGTAGTAGGGATAATAAATAATGAGAAAACTTCTGAATATGATTTTAAAGCTCCTAAAAGAGGAAGAATTACTGAATTAATTGTGTCAAAGCATTGTAGAAAAAAAGGTTATGGAAAGACTCTATTAAATGCGATGGAAAACAATTTAATTTCTGAAGGGTGTGAAGATATATTATTAGGCGTATTTGGCTATAATGAAAAGGCTATTGAATTTTATAAAAAAAATGGATATGAAACTAGAATGATAGATATGTCAAAAAAGTTTTTGTAAAGGGGAAAAATATGGAAATTAAGTCAGCAGATAAAAGAAAAGATGAAATTATAAATGCATGTGAAGAATTATATCAAACCAAAAGTTTTAAAGAAATAACGCTAAAAGATATAAGTGAAAAAACTACATTTTCAAGGCCTTCTATATACAACTACTTTCAAACAAAAGAAGAAATATTTCTGGCACTTTTAAAAAAAGAATATGAAAGGTGGATAAAAGATTTAGAAGATATATATATTAAAAATAACAAATTAAAAAAAGAAGAGTTTGCAAAACAAATTGCAAAAACGATTGAAAGAAGAGAGCAGTTATTAAAATTACTTTCAATGAACTTATATGATATGGAAGCAAATAGTCGTATGGAACAATTAGTTGATTTTAAGAAAAGTTATGGAGAATCATTAAAATCAATTAAAAAATGCTTAGATAAATTCTTTAAAAAGATGAAAGAAGAAGAAAAAGAAAAATTTATCTTTTCATTTTTCCCATTAATGTATGGAATATATCCATATACTCGTGCTACAGATAAGCAAAAAGAAGCTATGAAAAATGCAGAAGTTCCATTCAAATTTTTTTCAATATATGAGATGGCTTATGAAAGTATAATAAAATTATTATAAATTAAAGTAAAGGGGGGAAAAGCGAGTTTTTAGATCAAATTAAAAAAGAATATATAAGAAAGAAGGAATACATATGAATAAAAGGATAATAATTATAATTATTGCAATGATTGTAATTGCAGCAGGTGTTTGTATTTGGCTAATTAATGCTAATAATAATTCTAAAGAGTCAAATAATGCTAATACTAATAATCTAAATTCAAATGCAAACATAAATGAGAATAAAGATGAAGAAAATAATCTAGCAAATACAGCAGATAGAAATAATACAGGAGATAGAGAAACTTCTGGCCGTCAAAAAATAGCAATTATTTATTTCTCTGCAACAGGAACCACACGAAAAGTTGCAGGATATATAAAAGATGCAACTGGTGGAGATTTAATTGAAATAGTACCAAAAGAAGAATATACAGATAGCGATTTAAGCTACAATAATAGCAATAGCAGAGCAACAAAGGAACAAAATGACCCTTCTGTAAGACCAGAAATTTCAAATATTATTAATACAGACTCTTATGATGTAATATATTTAGGTTATCCAATTTGGTGGGGAGATGCTCCAAGAATTATTTTAACATTCTTAGATGAGGCTAATTTAAGTGGAAAAACAGTTATACCATTCTGCACATCAGGAAGTTCTGGAATAGAAACAAGCGTCAACTATTTTAAAAACAATTATAAAAATATTAATTGGTTAGATGGAAAGAGACTTTCTACATCACAAAGTGAAGTAACAGACTGGGTTAATAGCTTAAATTATTAACAAAGTAAAAGGAGGATTAAAAATGGAATTTGAGAAAGTTATTAGAGAAAGATTTTCAGTTAGAAAATTTAAAAATGATTTGGTTAGCGATGATCTAATAAATAAAATATTAGAGGCAGGGAATTTAGCACCTACAGCAAAAAATAATCAACCACAAAAAATATATGTAGTCAAATCTAAGGAAGGATTAGAAAAAATAGATAAAGCAAGTCCATGTAGATATAATGCACCAGTTTGTATAATTGTAGCAAGTGACAAAAATATTGCGTGGTCAAAAGGCGATTATTCAACTTATGAAATGGATGCTTGTATAGTAGCTACTCACATGATGCTAGAGGCCACAAATGTAGGTATAGATAATATATGGATAGAAATGTTTGATAAAAATATTCTAAAACGAGAGTTTAATTTAAGTGCAAATATTGAGCCAATATGTCTTATTCCATTGGGATATAAGGCGGATGAATGCAAACCTTCACCTATGCACAATACTAGAAAAGATCTATCAGAAATTGTTGAATATAAATAAAAAGAAAGGAATTGATATATTATGGAAAAACAAACAGCAGGTAGAGATAATTTAGGAAGTTTAGCACCAAAATTTGCTGAGCTTAATGATGATGTATTATTTGGAGAAATATGGAGCAGAGAAGATAAGCTATCACCAAGAGATAGAAGTATGATAACTATTTCTGCTTTAATGGCACAGGGCTTGTTTCCACAATTGAAATCACATTTAATAATAGGTAAAAAGCATGGAATAAAAAAAGAAGAAGTAGTTGAAATAGTTACACAACTTGCATTTTATACAGGATGGCCAAAAGCTTGGAGTACATTTCCTATGATAAATGAAGTATATGCAGACGATAATATAAAAGAGGTTCATGGAGGAGCTTTTGGAATGGGAGAGCCAAATGTAAATTTTGCACAATATTTTATAGGAAATTCATATTTAAAACCAATTGCAAAAACAGATAATGGAATAGGATTTGCAAATGTTACATTTGAACCTAGATGTAGAAATAATTGGCACATTCATAAAGCCACTAAAGGTGGAGGTCAAGTTTTAATTTGTATAGAAGGAGAGGGTTGGTATCAAGAGGAGGGAAAACCAGCACAAAGTTTAAAAGTAGGAGATATTGTTGTGATTCCTGCTAATGTAAAACATTGGCATGGAGCAAAAAAAGACTCATGGTTTAGCCATATTGCAGTAGAGATAACTGGAGAAAATACTTCTAATGAATGGTTAGAACCTGTTACAGATGAAGAATATGATAAATTAAGTTAAATATGTTATAAATTTTTTGATAATTTTTTATAGTTTATATACATTTTGTGACCAATTAACTTTTCCTTTTTATATTGGTATGTTATGCTTAAATATGAAGGAGTGAAATATAAATGAAAAGAAATTATAAAGAACATCCAGAAACTAATTTTTCTGCAAGGGCAAGAATGAAAGAATTTGTAGATTGCCTAAATAAAGCAGGAATTTTTAATGAAAAAATTCCATATCTAGTTATACATCAAGGAGAAAAATATTATAGTAGTAAATTAGAATTAAAATTAACTTTTAAAGAAAATATAAAAGATATATTTATCAATAAAAATTGTGATGAATTAAATGAGCAATTTGAAAAATATATTTTTGATAAATTAAATAATATTACAAATTTTGAGTTTAAAAAATCTGCTAATAAAATTTTTTTAGAAATAATAGATAAGACAAATAGCGAATATTACAAAAAATATGTAGTAGCATATAATTTCGAAATCTTTAATGAGTTTCATAGAGAAATTTCAAATAATTGCACATTAATAATAAGAATATATAACAAAGATATACCATTATTTGAAATTTTATAAAAACTTAAGGAAGGATTTTATTAAAAATGGAAATTAAAATTTACGGTGGAGATAAAATAGGTGGCTGTATAACTGAAATAAGTAGTAAAAATACAAAAATAATATTTGATTATGGAAATAATTTAGATGACACAAAACAAATAGATATAAACGGCTTAACGGAAGGAAAACCTGAATATAAAGCTGTATTTATATCGCATTACCATATAGATCATATAGGTGCAGTAAATAATATACTTGACCAAATACCAATATATGTAGAAAAAACAACTCAAAAATTATATGACGTTATGTGCGATTTTGGAAGTAAGCCAAAAATAAAAGCTACTGTATTTATATTTGAGAAAAATATAGATTGTGGAGATTTAATAGTAACCCCATACAGAGTAGATCATTCTGCTTATAATTCATCTATGTTTTTAATAAAAGATAAAAATACAAATGAAACTGCACTATATACAGGAGATTATAGGGACAATGGATATTTAGGGTATAAATTAATTCCAACATTGCAAAAAATTGGAAAAATAGATTATCTGATTACTGAGGGGACAAATATTAAAAATAATTCTCATATTTTAAAGAAAGAAGAATGTTTAGTTAATGAATTCGCAGAAATATGTAATAAATACAATCAGGTATTCGTGCTTATGTCAGCGTCAAATATAGATAGAATAACTACTATTTTAAAGGCTTGCAATAAAACAAAACATATATTTATTCAAGATATCTATATGGCTCATTTGACAAGCTTAATAGAAAAAGAAGATAAAACAAATATACCAAATCCAGTTACATTTGGTAATGTTATGGTATATAAACCTAAGTATTTTAATGATAAACCTGAAGAATTTAAAAATAAATATTTAAATTGCTTTAATGAAAAAAATAAAAGCTCCATACTGTATAAACCATTTGTAATGAATATTAGAACAAGTATGTTAAAAGATTTAGAAACATTTAAATTTAAAGAAAATATTTTAACAAATTCTTGTTTAATTTATTCAATGTGGGGCAGATATAAAGAAAAAGAAGAAATGAAGGCCTTTTTAGAGAAAGTGCAGAGTTTAGGAATAACCCCGATTGAAAAAGATATACACACATCCGGACATGCAAGTGAAGAACTTATTGAAAAAGTAAAACAAATCACAAGACCTAAAAAAGTTTATATAATCCATACGGAAATAAATAATTGAGAATTACTTATACCCAAATTTCTCCATTCTTTCTTTTTCTTTGGTAGATAAAATTCTTAATTAAAAATCAATTAAATCTTTTAGCGTAGAAAAAAATAGAGACTGCGAAAGTCTCTATTTTTGGTCGGGGTGACACGGATCGAACGTGCGACCTCATGGTCCCAAACCACGCGCTCTACCAACTGAGCCACACCCCGAAGTATTCAGCAAAAATTTAAATGCTTATATATAATAACATATTTTATATTGATATGCAAGCAATTTTATAAAAAAATTATTTTTGATAAATAAAGTATATTTAGTATTGACAAAGAAATAAAATAAAGTTACAATCATATTGCATACAATTTAATTATAAAAAATTAAAAGAAATATAAAAATATATTATTTAAGAGTAAAAGCCATTGATTTAGATAATACTATTAAAGTGGATTTTATAAAATTATAGTATATGAATTAGGACATATTGTAGCTAGATTTGATTTATCAGTATAACCTGAAAATAGAATACAAAATAAAGGAGCTGCTATAAAATGAAATATAGATTTAGAACAGAAAATACATGTGCACAAGAAATTGAGTTTACATTAGAAGGAAATGTAGTAACACAAATAAAATTTTTAGGAGGAGGATGTCCCGGCAATTTACAAGCAGTGCCAAGACTTGTTGAGGGAATGACTGTGGAAGAAATAGAGAAAAAACTGGGAGGAATTATTTGTGGAAGAAGAGGAACTTCTTGCGCGGATCAACTTGCAAAGGCTGTTAGAAAAGCATATGATGAGTCAAAAAAATCAGCATAAGACACATAGAAAGGTAAAATATGAAAGAATTAGATAAATTAAAATTAGAAAATCAGCTGTGTTTTCCATTATATGCTTGTTCAAAAGAAGTAATAAAAAAATATAAACCATTTTTAGATGAAATAGATTTAACATATACTCAATACATTACAATGATGGTGCTTTGGGATAAAAAAGAGATTAATGTAAAAGAACTTGGAAATTATTTATATTTAGATTCTGGAACATTAACTCCTGTATTAAAAAAACTAGAAAATAAGAAATATATAAAAAGAAGTCGTTCAAAAAAAGACGAAAGAAATTTAATAATATCAATTACAGAATTAGGGATGAATTTAAAAAACAAATCAAAAAACATCCCATCTAAAATGAGTAATTGCGTTAATTTAAATCAAGAAGAAACATCAGAGCTATATAAATTATTGTACAAAATGTTATTGAATTTTAAAAATTAGTTTAAGACTTTTGCATGGTAAATATTTTAAGCCAGTTAATTTGAAAATGTTGCCCCCCACATAGCAACAATTTTCAAACAATATAAATGAATATAATAATTCAATTTAAAGCTGGAAAAGCAGTAGCAATATTTTTACTACTGCTTTTAATTTTTAAAAGTAATCATATTTACTTTATTGTATGCCAAGCATTTTTAAATACGCTCTAATTTATTGACTTTAGAGCTAAAAAGTGGTAATATGTGGTAATGTGGAATTGAAGGCTTAATCGTTAAAAGCAAAGAATACAAAATTTCATATTTGTAAATTTTAAAGGAGGAAAATAATGCACGAATTGTTACACGTGTTAGAACATACTACAATTGACACAATAAAAATATTGCCATTTTTATTGATAGCATATTTAATAATGGAATACCTTGAACATAAAACTACCAATAAAACAAAAGAAGCAATAAAAAAATCTGGTAAATTTGGACCTTTTATCGGAGGAATATTAGGTGCATTTCCACAATGTGGTTTCTCAGTAACAGCAACAAATCTATATGCAGGAAGAGTTATAACAATTGGTACATTATTTGCAATATATTTATCAACATCTGATGAAATGCTTCCAATATTACTATCAGAAGGCGTATCAGGAACAGTAATACTAAAAATACTAGGAATAAAAATACTAATAGGAATAATTGCAGGTAGTATAATAGATTTAGTGTTAAATATGTGCCATAAAAAAGAAAAAGAAGAACCTAAAATAGAAAGTATATGTAAGCATGATCATTGCCATTGCGAAAATGGAATATGGAAATCAGCAATAAAACATACAATAAATGTGTTTATATTTATATTCATAATAACATTACTATTAAACATTACAATTGAATACATAGGAGAAGACACTTTAGGAAAACTAATTTCAAACAAAACAATAATAAGTACACTAATTGTAACATTAATTGGTTTAATACCAAACTGTGCATCATCAGTAATATTAACAGAGCTTTATTTATCAAATGTATTAAGCTTACCACTAATGATAGGTGGATTATTAGTAAATGCAGGAGTAGGACTTTTAGTATTATTTAAAGTAAATCATAATCAAAAAGAAAATATAAAAATTGTATTAGGGTTATACATAATAGGTGTAATCTCAACAATAGGATTACAATATATTATTTCATAATTATTTAAACAACGCAGGTATTTCCTTGAAAAAATGGGAAAAATAAGATACAATAGTAACATATTAAAATGAAGGGGCAAAAATGAAAAAAATATTTTCCATTTTATTAGTATTTTTAATATTTATTTTTATATATTTTTTACAATCAAATTTTTTTATTTGGTTTAATATAGCAGGAGTAAAACCAAATCTTTTTATTATTCTAACATTATTTATAGGAATATTTATAGGTAAGGCATATGGATTTTCCATAGGAATAATATTTGGATTATTATTAGATTTTTTTACGGGAAAAGCCATTGGAATAAACGCAATATCATTAGCAATTGTAGGACTATGTGGAGGAATATTTATTAAAAACATTTCAAAAGATAGCAGAATCACAATAATGCTTATGACAATTGTAGCAACATTTATAGCAGAAGTTATATCATATACACTTCAAATAATGCTATTCAATTTGTCAATTGAAATAATTCCATTCCTAAAAATAATATTATTAGAAATACTATTTAATTCAATGATAATAATAATAATATATCCAATAATTCAAAGGGCAGGAATAGTTATAGAAAAAATATTTACAGAGAAAAAAATACTTACAAGGTACTATTAATAAAAGGAGGAAAAGGTAAGATGGACAAAAAAAACGTAAGATACAATATACTAACAGTTCTTGTCTATATTATAGGAATAATATTATTAATACAACTTTTTAACCTCCAAATAGTACATGGAGAAGAGTATTTAGAAAAGTCTAGTTCAAGACTAACAAGAGAAAATACAATCACTGCATCAAGAGGAGACATATTAGATAGAAATGGAAATATTATTGCAGGAACTGTTAATGAATACAGTGTAGAAATATATAAAAGTAAAATAAGTACAGAAACATTAAATAATACATTATTAAAAGTAGTACAAGTATTAGAGGCAAATGAAGATAAATATAAAGACGAATTTCCAATAAAAATAAATCCAGTTGAATTCACAATAAGTGATGAAAAACTATCTCAATGGTTAAAAAACAAAGGCTTTGATAATAATTCATCAGCAGAAGACGTACTTCAAAGGTATAAAGAAAAATATGAAATAAACAACAATAATATAGAAGAAGTAAGAAAAATAATAGCTATAAGATATGGAATAGAACAAGAAGGTTATAGTAGTATGAGCCCATATACAATAGCAAAAAATGTAAGCACAAAAACTGTAGCAATGCTCGAGGAACAAAACTTAGAATTCCCGGGAATATCAATTTCTACAACATCAGCTAGAAAATACATAAGAGGAAGTTTAGCATCACACACAATAGGATATATAGGTGGAATAAATGAAGAAGAATTGAAAACGACAGAAGGCTATTCTATAAATGACTATATAGGAAAATCTGGAATAGAATATGTATTTGAACCATATTTACGAGGCACAAATGGTAAAAAACAAACAGATATGTCAATAGATGGAGCAACAACAGGAGAATATATAACAGAAGAAGCTGTGCAAGGAGATAGTGTTGTATTAACAATAGATGCAAATTTGCAATCAGCAACAGAAACTGCATTAAAAAATAACATAGAAAAAATAAGAACAGGCGGATTTTATGAAACTAGAGATGTAAAGGCAGGAGCCGCAGTTGTATTAGACGTTAAAACAGGAGAAGTACTTGCAATGGCAAGTTATCCAGATTTTGAACCACAATTATTCGTCAATGGAATAAGCACAGAAAAATGGAATGAATATACAGGAGGAGAAGAAAGTGCATTAGTAAATAGAGTAATACAAAGTGCATATGCTCCAGGATCTACATTTAAAATGGTATCAGCAATAGCAGGCTTAGAAACAGGAGCAATAACTTCTAAAGAAACTATATACGATACAGGAATATATCCACATGGATACAATCCAAGATGTTGGATCTATAAAAGCAACGGAGTAGGGCATGGAGCTCTAAACGTATCCGGAGCCATAAAAAATTCATGTAACTATTTCTTTTATGAAGTTATAACAAGAATGGGAATAGAAAACTTAGAAAAATATGCAACATATTTCGGTTTAGGGCAAAAAACAAATATAGAATTGCCAGGAGAAGTATCAGGAACACTTGCAGGAAAAAAACTATACGATAAATTAGGAGAAACTTGGTACTATGGAAACTCTTTATCTGCAGTAATAGGACAAGCAGAAAACAACTTCACACCATTACAAATGGCAAGATATATAGCAATGCTTGCAAACGGAGGAAAAGACGTAAAAGTAAGTATTGTAAAAGACATAATAAAAGAAGATGGTACATCAGTACCAAAAGAAGAAATAGAAAAATATGTACAAGAAAAATTGAATTTAACACAAACAAACAAAGAAGAATTAAATATAAAAAAAGAAAACATCGACGTAGTGCTAGAAGGAATGAAATCAGTTACAACAGAAACAGGAGGTACAGCCTATGG
>CANRFS010000009.1 GCA_947629965.1 uncultured Clostridia bacterium | reverse complement strand
GTATGTGGATGTATTGTTCCTGGTTTTGCTAAAACTTGACCTCTTTCGATGTCTTTTCTATCAATACCTCTTAATAGAACACCAATGTTGTCTCCTGCTTCTGCTTGGTCTAATAATTTTCTGAACATTTCTACACCTGTAACAACAGTTTTCTTTCTTTCTGTTGTTAAACCTATTATTTCTACTTCGTCTTGTAATTTAACAACTCCTCTTTCTACTCTACCTGTAGCAACTGTTCCTCTACCTGTTATAGAGAATACGTCTTCTACTGGCATTAAGAAGTCACCGTCTGTTGGTCTATCTGGTGTTGGGATGTAGCTATCTACTGCATCCATTAATTCTTTCATACAAGCATATTCTGGTGCGTTTGGATCTGTTGATGTACTTTCTAGAACTTTTAATGAAGATCCTTTTACAATTGGAATTTCATCTCCTGGGAAATCATAGCTTGAAAGTAAGTCTCTAACTTCCATTTCAACTAATTCTAATAATTCTGGATCGTCTACCATATCGCATTTATTTAAGTAAACAACGATATATTTAACACCAACTTGTCTTGCTAAAAGTATATGCTCTCTTGTTTGAGGCATTGGACCATCAGCTGCTGAAACAACTAATATTGCTCCATCCATTTGAGCTGCACCTGTGATCATATTTTTTACATAGTCAGCATGACCTGGACAGTCAACGTGTGCATAATGTCTTTTTTCTGTTTCATATTCAACGTGTGCTGTGTTAATTGTGATTCCTCTTGCTTTTTCTTCTGGAGCACCGTCAATTTGATCATATGCTGTATATTGTGCCTTTCCTAATAATCCTAACCATTTTGTAATAGCTGCTGTTGTTGTTGTTTTTCCATGGTCAACGTGACCAATTGTACCAATGTTAACATGTGGTTTTGTTCTCTCGAATTTTTCCTTTGCCATTTAAATTTTCCTCCTTAAAAATCTTTTATTTTATATTTAAAAAATTGATAACCATTTTTTAACAAATGTTATTTTATAACATCTTACGCAAAAATGCAAGCGTTTTATGAAAAAACATATTTCTACTCTTCTTTTTTAGCCCTTGATGCTACTATCTTCTCTAGAACTGATTTTGGAACTTCTTCATAATGACTTGGTTCCATTGAGTATGTTCCTCTACCTTGTGTTTTTGAACGTAAGTCTGTTGCATATCCAAACATGTCTGATAATGGAATAAATGCTCTAATAATTTGCATTCCATTTCTTGCTTCCATTCCTTCCATTCTTCCACGTCTTGAGTTAACGTCACCAATAACATCTCCCATGTATTCTTCTGGAACTGTTACTTCTACTTTCATTATTGGCTCTAATATTACAGATTTTGCTTGTCTACATCCTTCTTTGAATGCCATTGAACCTGCAATTTTGAATGCCATTTCAGATGAGTCAACATCATGGTAAGAACCATCTACTAAAGTTGCTTTGAAATCTATAACTGGATATCCAGCTAGTATTCCACTCTCAGCAGCTTCACGAATACCTTCTTCTGTTGGTTTAATGTATTCTTTTGGAACAACACCTCCAACTATTTTGCTTTCAAATTGAATTCCTGAACCTGGCTCTAATGGTTCCATTTCTAGCCATACGTGTCCATATTGTCCACGTCCACCAGATTGACGTATGAATTTTCCTTCTACTCTTACTTTATTTCTAATTGTTTCTTTATAAGAAACTTGTGGTTTACCTACATTACATTCTACTTTGAATTCTCTTTTTAATCTATCTACTATGATGTCTAAGTGTAATTCACCCATACCTGCAATGATAGTTTGACCTGTTTCTTGGTTTGTATATGTTTTAAATGTTGGATCTTCTTCTGCAAGTTTAGAAAGTGCTATAGCCATTTTTTCTTGAGCTACTTTATCTTTTGGCTCGATTGCAATTTCTATAACTGGCTCTGGGAATTCCATAGATTCTAATATAACTGGATGCTGAATATCGCAAAGTGTATCACCAGTTGTAACTTCTTTTAATCCAACTGCTGCTGCAATATCTCCAGAATATACTTTATCTATATCTTCTCTGTGATTTGCGTGCATTTGAAGAATTCTTCCTATTCTTTCTTTTTTATCTTTATTAGCATTTAATACTGTTGAACCAGACTCTAATGTTCCTGAGTAAACTCTAAAGAAACATAATTTTCCTACGAATGGGTCTGTTGCAATTTTGAATGCTAAAGCTGCGAATGGTTCTGCATCAGATGTTTTTCTTTCTGTTTCTTCTCCATCTAATGTTACACCTTTAATGTGTGGTATATCTAATGGTGATGGCATATAATCAACAACTGCATTTAATAATTCTTGAACACCCTTGTTTTTGTATGATGAACCACAGCAAACAGGAACTATTTTGTTTTCAATTGTTCCTATTCTTAAGCCTTTTTTGATTTCATCTTCAGATAATTCTCCACCATCTAAATATTTCATCATTAATTCATCATCTTGCTCTGCAGCTGCTTCTACCATTTCTGCTCTAAATTTATTTGCCATTTCTACTAAATCTGCTGGAATATCTGTTTCTTCTATTTCTTTTCCTAAATCATCTTTATGGATGAATGCTCTCATTTTTATTAAATCAACTATACCTTTAAAAGTATCTTCTGCTCCTATAGGTAATTGAATTGGAATAGCATTTGCATTTAATCTAGTACGCATTTGTTCAACACATGCTAAGAAATTTGCTCCTGTAATATCCATTTTATTTACATATGCCATTCTTGGTACATGATAATTATCAGCTTGTCTCCAAACTGTTTCTGATTGTGGTTGTACTCCACCTTTTGCACAAAAAACTGTAACTGATCCGTCTAATACTCTTAAAGATCTTTCAACTTCTACAGTAAAATCAACGTGACCTGGTGTGTCAATTATGTTTATTCTATGTCCTAACCATTGACAAGTTGTTGCAGCAGAAGTAATTGTAATACCTCTTTCTTGCTCTTGTTCCATCCAGTCCATAGTAGCTTCACCTTCGTGAACTTCTCCTATTTTATGAGTTTTACCTGTATAAAAAAGAATTCTTTCTGTTGTTGTAGTTTTTCCTGCATCAATGTGAGCCATTATTCCTATATTTCTTGTTTTTTCTAATGGAAATGCTCTACCTGCCATTTATTTTTCTCCTCCTTCTTTATTTTACCATTTGTAGTGTGCAAAAGCCTTATTAGCTTCAGCCATTCTGTGCATTTCTTCTTTTTTCTTGAATGATCCACCTGTGCTGTTTGTAGCATCTATTATCTCATTTGCTAACTTTTCAGCCATAGTTTTTTCATGTCTATTTCTAGCGTAATTTACAAGCCATCTTAATCCTAAAGTTTGTCTTCTTTCTGCTCTTATTTCGATTGGAACTTGATATGTAGCTCCACCTACTCTTCTTGCTTTAACTTCAAGGACTGGCATTACGTTATTTAATGCTGCTTCAAAAACTTCTAATGCGTCTTTTCCTTCTTTTTCTTTTATAATATCAAACGCATCATATACTATCTTTTGAGCAACTGTTTTTTTACCATCTAACATTATATTGTTAATTAATTTTGTTACAATTTTACTATTATATATTGGATCTGGTAAAACTTCTCTTTTTGCTATATATCCTCTTCTTGGCACTATTCTTCACTCCTTTTTATAAATTCTAATAGATATTTAAATAAATACCTAAAGTTACTCTGAAAGGTTCTTCCCTTCCCGCATAGTGCTTATAAATTTATATCTCTTTATTAGCACTATTAATTTTTTAATTCTAATTTATTTTAATCAAAAACGAGTAATACTAGGACAGCAAATAAAAATTTTTGAGATTATACGAGCTGTATATTGAAAAAATTTTTATGTAGCTTGACAACGTAGTACGAAGTTTTTCATTAAAATACTTAATTTTTTGGTTTTTTTGCACCATACTTAGATCTAGCTTGCATTCTATCCTTAACACCAGCTGTATCTAATGTACCTCTTATAATGTGGTATCTAACACCAGGGATATCTTTTACCCTTCCACCTCTGATTAATACAACGCTATGTTCTTGTAAGTTATGACCTATACCTGGAATATATGATGTTACTTCATATCCATTTGAAAGTCTTACTCTGGCAACTTTTCTTAAAGCAGAGTTTGGTTTTTTAGGTGTTACTGTTTTAACTACTGTACATACTCCTCTTTTTTGTGGTGCTCTATTATTTGTTTGTCTATTTAATTTTGAGTTGAATCCTTTTAAAAGAGCAGGAGCTTTTGCTTTTGATGTTGTAGTCTTTCTTCCTTTTCTTACTAATTGATTAATTGTTGGCACTTTAAATTTCACCTCCTATTTTTATATTAAAAAAGTGCTAATATTTTTAAACACTAACGCGTTATATTCTATCATTCTAGCTTACTTTTGTCAATAGTTTTAATAACTTTTTACGCAATAAAAATATCCAGAATCTATTTTATAAATTCTGGATATTTTTCACTAAAGCGTTCTTACAGTGCATTTAGGAGTAATCTCAAATGATTTGCTTTCATCGTTTTTTAATACCCCTACAAGATATGGTATATTAAGATAAGTATTTCCGTCACTTGCCTTGTATCTTTTAAAACTTATTAAGTATATACTATTCGGCTCTAACCCGGTCATATGAAATTAATCCATTATTTGCAGTCATAGTTACGCCCTCCATCCTAGCAAGTATGCTACCGCCATCCACCTTATCAACTGCTGCCTCCGCCTGTTCTTCAGTAGGATTAAGTGTAAAAGTATCTTTAATATATTCCTTAAGAGATTCTTCCCATTCTACTGTATCGCCATTTATTGTTCCAACTTTGAGTAAAGAACATTCTACTTCACGTGGCGAAGGTATATCTTCTGATATTGTAATATTAATTTTCCCAGCATTGCCTTTATAAAATCTTCCTATTACTTCTATGTCGTCCTCTTTCACTTCATTATCTGTTTTTTCATGTATATATTCATCTATTGAATTATATGTTTTTCCATCTATCTCTACTTTTCCATTTCCTATATTTTTTTCTTCTTCCATTGCTGCCTCTGTTTTTGCTTTTGCTTCTTGTGTTTTTGCAACTATCCCTCCGTTTAATGCTATACTTAATGTTACTCCTACTAGTATTAACATTACTATTATTGTGATTATTAAGGCTACTAAAGTTATACCTCTATTTTTTAATTTTTCTTCTCGATTCATGTGTTTATCATTCTCCTTCTTTTGTTTTTTCTTTTTTGGACGGACTAATTTTAGTCTTTTTTATTTTTCCAAATTCTATTGTTTTTATGTTTATTTTAATTTACATATCTATAATATATTATCTTTTTTTCATTGTCAATATTCTTTTCTAGATATTTTTTCTGTGTAAAACAAAAATATCCAGAATCTATTTTATAAATTCTGGATATTTTTCACTAAAGAAATTTCCTTACAGTGTATTCAGGAGTAATCTCAAATGATTTGCTTTCATCGTTTTTTAATATCCCTACAAGATATGGTAAATTCCTATAAACATTCCCGTCACCAGGTATGTATCTTTCAAACCTAATTAAATATATACTATTCGACTCTAACCCGGTCATATGAAATTAATCCATTATTTGCAGTAACATTTTGAGCATCCATCATCTCACTGATCACAGCGTTCTCTAGCGCAGACGCTGTCCTCTCCGCCTGTTCTTCAGTAGGATTATGTGTAAAAGGATCTTTAATCCATCCCTCAAGAGATTCTTCCCATTCTATTGTATCACCGTTTATTGTTCCTACTTTGTATAAATAACATTCTACGTCACGTGGTGCAGGTATATCTTCTGATATTGTAATATTAATTTTCCCGGCATTACCTTTATAAAAGCTTCCTATTACTTCTATATCGTCATCTTTTACTCCATTATCTGTTTTTTCATGTATATATTCATCTATTGAATTATATGTTTTTCCATCTATCTCTACTTTTCCATTTCCTATATTTTTTTCTTCTTCCATTGCTGCCTCTGTTTTTGCTTTTGCTTCTTGTGTTTTTGCAACTATCCCTCCGTTTAATGCTATACTTAATGTTACTCCTACTAGTATTAACATTACTATTATTGTGATTATTAAGGCTACTAAAGTTATACCTCTATTTTTTAATTTTTCTTGATTCATGTGTTTATCATTCTCCTTCTTTTGTTTTTTCTTTTTTTGGACGGACTAATTTTAGTCTTTTTTATTTTTCCAAATTTTATTGTTTTTATGTTTATTTTAATTTACATATTTATAATATATTATCTTTTTTTCATTGTCAATATTCTTTTCTAGATATTTTTTTCTGTTTTTTCGCCTTTAATTTGCATAAATTTGAATTTTAACATATATTATGCTATAATTATTCACAGATATTTTTCATTTAGCGATAAAAATATCCAATAAACTAAGAAGGTGGAAACAAAATGCAACACGAAAATGAACTCTTTGCTAATATGCTCAATCGGATTTATATCACAGAATCTACTCGCAGTTATCCTAGGATAACAAAGTTTGATCACGGTTCAGCACAAGCATTTTCATTAATCAAAAAAACCTTTATCAACATAGCAGAGAACTCTTTTAAATATCCTAAGACAATAGTAGCATTTTTTACTATTGCTGATGATCACACATTTTTTTCCTGTAATGGAGAAAATGTACAAGAGGTTAATTTTTCAAAAAATGACTTGCTTGGTTGTGTTGAATTAGCAAAGCGTAATGGTTTAAGAACTAATATAATTAGAAATGGCAAAAATATTCAATTTACTTTTGCTTTTACCCCTTCGAATGCTTAAATCTTAAATCGTAAATCGCTAAAAATAGATCCACAATGGGTCTATTTTTTATATAATACTTTTCTTTATTCTAAACATTTAAAAAAAAGAGCGAAGAAATCTTCGCTCTTTTTTATGAATTCATACTTATATTAATGTATTAATTAATGTATTAATTCTATTTTTTATTAACTAAATCTTTTAATGCTTTACCAGCTTTGAATACTGGAGCTTTTGATGCAGGTATTTTGATTTCTTCCTTAGTTTGTGGATTTCTACCTTTTCTAGCTGCTCTTTTTCTAACTTCGAAAGATCCAAATCCAACTAATTGAACTTTATCTCCTTTTACTAAAGCATCTGTTACAGTATCAACTAATGCGTTTACTGCAGCTTCAGCACCTTTTTTTGTTTCTCCTGTTTTTGCAGCTATAGCTGCGATTAATTCAGCTTTGTTCATTAAAATTACCTCCTATAAGATTTGTTTTCTTTTTTAGTAGAATAATTCTACTACTTAAGAATATTCGTCAATTTTAGCTAAAATCCTTCTTTTTTTATTTTTATTTTTTTCTAAACGCGTTCATTCCCTAAGTTTTGCCATTTCTGGTCTTTGAAAGTATTGATTCTACCGTGTTTGTAGCCTTTTTTATTTTATCTTCTTTTTACCTTTTTATACATCTTTTGTCCGTAAGGAAGCATAAAAATTTCGTCCTGAGATAATATTTTCAGCATAAAGATTGATATTATATATACTATTATTCCTACTAATAGTGAGACTATTAATAAAATATTATTCGATGCACTTGCCTCCAGCTTCATATATATAATATATGAACATACAACCATAAGAATAGATGCTAATGCAGGTTTTATCAAAAATTTGCTTACGTTAAAAGATATATTTAAATTCTTATTTAATGAAATAAAACATATTATAAATGATATGATATGAGAGGCTATTGAAGATATAATTGCTCCTGATACTCCAATAATAGGAATTAATAATATATTAAGTACTAACTTTATAATTGCACCAATTCCAAATGCAATTACTGGCACATTAACTTTTCCTAGTCCCTGAAGAGCTCCATTAATTGTTTGAGTTAAAACTACAAATATAATACTCCATGATGCAATTGCAAGCATTTCTGCCCCTGCCAAGGCATTAGGAAATAACAACTTTAATATATTGCTAGAAAACACACTCATATATAATGTGCATGGCATACCTATTAATATAGTAAGTAATATAGAAAACTTTATTCTTTTTTTAGCTATATATATTTCTTTTTTTGCAATTGCTGCAGAAATAGTTGGTACCAATGCAGTTGCAAAAGCAATATTAAATGAAAAAGGAAGTGTTATTAATGTATCTACTTTGCCACTTAAAATTCCATATTGTAGCGTTGCTTGTTCTTCACCTATAATATTTTTTAACATTCTTACAACAGTAAAAGCATCTATTGTTTTTGTAATAGCAGAAAAAAGTGCACATAAGGCAATAGGTATAGACACCGCAAGTATATTTTTTATAATTGTCATTACACTATCTCGCTTATATTTAGTAGATAATATTACTTCTTTCCATACCTCTTTTTTTCTTTTTATAAAGTATCTGTATAAATACATTACAGTAAATAATGTAGCAAGCGTCGTTGCAAGTGTTGCAGCACCTGCCATAAGTATTGTGTTATTACAAGATATTGATGCTATTTGATTAACTATAAATATAGAAAGCACTGTTTTGAATATTTGCTCTAGGCTTTGAGAATTTGCAGTTACAGACAAATTTTCTTTTCCATTAAAATATCCTCTTAATACTGATGAAATTGATACTAAAAATACAGATGGAGAAAGTGCTAAAATTGCGATTTCTGCCTCTGGTATTTGTAAATAGTTATTTGCTATATAATTTGCTCCAAAAAACAGTATACTGCTCCCTATAAAACCTAATAAGCCAAACATGCCAAATGCTATTTTAAAGATTCTATATGCACCTTTATTATCTTCTATTGCAATTTTACTAGATACTAATTTGGATATAGCATTTGGTACTCCTATTGATGATATTGTTAAAAACAAAGCATATATTTGAAATGCACCACCATAAATTGCATTTCCTCTGTCTCCAAATCCTTCCTTATTTGTTAAATATAATTTATAAATTAATCCTACTATTTTTATAATTACTTGAGAAAACATAAGTACAACTACGCCTTCCATAAAGCTGTTTTGTTTCTTATTTTTAATTGTTATACACCCCCTATACTAGTTCATATTCAATGTATATGAACTTTTTGAGTAAAAAGACTTGTTTTTTTCGCATTTTTGTAGGATAATATATATGTATGAAAATATATCTTTGGGGGATTAAAAATTGAAATATGTAGATAAATTTTTAAAATTGTTAAAAACAGATAGAAATACTTTTTTTACTTATATTTTAACTCTGCTAACAACATATATAATAATAGACAGAGTTGTAGAAATGCTGATATTAATTTTTACAGGAATGTCAGTTTCGTATTGGGGTCCTATACGCTATACTCTCGCAATGGCTTGTCCAGTATTTGCATTCTTGCTTTGTTATCAGTCTAAATTTTGTAAGTCTGAGGAAACTAAAAAATCATTTTTCTGTACATATTGTATATGTTTATATATAATAGGTATTTCGGCAGTTGTACAATGGATAAATCATTTAGCTTGGATAGGAATTTTATCTCTTCCAAATTATGAGTTTATAATTACCGAGTTTTCAAGCTTAATAATAAACGCATTTACAGCAGTATCTATATATATACCATTAGTTACTTTTTATAAATTATTGCTTTGGTTAAATAGAACTGTTAATGACCCAATTTTCCCAAATAACTTTATTGACTCTATTCAAGATTTTCAAGGTTTAGATATATCTGCATCTGATGGAACGACAGGTCCATATAGTTTAGAAGTTGAAATTTGTAAAGATAAAACAACAGGTAAACCGGTTAAATTAATTGAGCAAAGAAGATTTCAACCAATGCTAGTAATAGGTCCTTCTGGAACAGGTAAGACTTCAATGGTAATGGAACCTATGATAGCAAGAGATTTGGAAAAGAAATACTTTTTTAGAGAAGTTTCTAAAGAAATGGGTTATACAGCGTTAAAAACTAATATTGCTGTATTAAATAAACCATATGATAATGACTACTTAAATAAAAATTTCAATTTATCTATGCTTTCACCTGTTGAAGGAAAAGAAAGAGTATATAAAGCATATATGAATAAAATGATTTATGAAGTAAAACCAGACGGAGAAATTGTTTATAAAGATTTTGGTATAACAGTTGTAAGTCCTGATTCTGATCATACTGATAGAATTAAAGAGGTTGCTAAAAACTTTGATATACCAGTTATAGAAATAGATCCTACAAATCCTAATTCAGTTGGTTTAAATCCATTTATTATTGATCCTCCACATTTATGTGGTTTAATAATTTCATTAGTTATTAGAAGCCTTTATAATCCTGCATCACATACTGCAGAAATGGCTTATGCAGAAGATATATCTACTCAAGCAATTCAGAATATAGTTCTTCTTTTAAAATTAATGTATCCTAAAATGAACGATGGTTTAATGCCTAACTTAGAAGATTTGCTAAAATGCTTTAATAACTTTGATTTAGTCCAAGAAATGTGCGAAGAATTAGAAAAAGATCCTGAACTTGCAAAAGAATATGATCTTCAAATTGGATATTTTAAACAAAATTTCTATAAAGATTCTGTAGGAAGAAAAGATATGCAAAGATATGTGCATTTTGCATCATCTACATTAGATGTACTTTTAAGAAGTTCTCAAGTAAGAAGCATAATATGTAATAGATATAATAATATAGATTTTAATGATGTAATAAATAATGGAAAAATAGTTTTAATATCTACTAGACCTTATGAAATTGGTGGAACTGGGCATAAAGGATTTGGTAATTTCTTCTTATGTCTCATGATGTGCTCAGTTGAAAATAACCGTAATTTAGTAAGAAATAGAATCCCACATTTTATTTATGTAGATGAATTTGATCAATATGGTCCAGATTCATTTGCTGATATGTATTCAATATATAGGAAATTTAAAATTGGTACTATATTCTCTGCACAAACTATAGGTGGATTAGGAGAAAATAAAAACTTATTACTTTCAAACTCTCCTACTAAAATTACATTTGGTAATAGTACTCCAGAAGAAATGAATTGGTGGATGCAGGAATTTGGAAAAAGAAGAGAATGGGAAGTTGGTTATAAATATGAACAGCAAGAAGGTGAATACAAGACTGAACTAAATGGTCCAAAATGGACCTGGGTTGATACCATGAAACTTGGTAAGATACAAGGTCTTGCATTTAAAACAATTATTTATAAAATTAAAAATAAAAAAGGAAAAAATGTTGTTAACTATGGTAAAGTAGATTCCTTGGAAAGTAAATATAAAACTTTGCATAAGGCAAAAAAATATAATTTTGCTAAATATATAACTGCAATTAATGATGATGTTGGTGAAGATAATAAATCTAAATGGAATCCTAAAAAAGTAAAATTTACCGAAGATGATCGTCGGAGATGTAAATCCTATACAAACAGATACTACTGATTCATCTTACTTCTTTAATAATGAAGATGCAATTAGCTTTAATTTAAATAATAATGATAATAGCAATAAATAAGAATAAAATAGAAATAAGGGAATTCTAATTTAGAATTCCCTTATTTGTAACTTTTAATAGCAATTAGCAATTACCCTTTAATCTTCAGATATGTAGATTTGTCCAAAACCTCCACAAAATCTACAACTTATTTCTCCACTGCCACCGCATTTGCTACAAGTGTAATCCTTGTTAAAGTTTACATTTCCTTTAACTTTTCCTGAGCCATTACACCTGTCACACTTCTGCTTTCCGTCTCCATCGCACCAAGTGCATTGTTTATATTTTCCCATTAAAATTACCTCCAGATTATTAATTAATTTATTCTGGCTATTAAAAAGTTACATAATAATTATAATATTTTTTTCAATAATTGTCAAATATACATTTTACTTAGATAGTGTCATTTTTACCCTAATATCTTTAAATTTACTTCTCCTATTTTAAATTTACCTGTTGTCTCATCTGTTGTAAACTCTACTAAAGATTTTTCAAGTGTTTCGCTATTTTGCCTTAAATCTGTTGTAAATAGTAATTTTAAGTTTGGTATTTCTAATTTATTAGTTACAATTACTTTTAATATTTCTGCCATATGCTTTGTATCTTCTGCAACTAATATCAGTTGTGGCTTTGTTTCAAATCCAGAATCAAATGTTACAAAATTTTCATAGAAATCTATATATAATTTCATTCTATCAATTAATTTGTTTTCCCAATCTTCTTCTCTTCTTATAGTTTCAAAAATAAAATCTATTGACTTACCATTTTTTGATAATTTTACTCCCGCCTGACATTTAAATATTTTTCCTGTTTTTTTAGCTGTAAGTGTTGGTTTAATAGTATATTTATCAAATGCAGACACCTTTCTTAAATATGCTATAATTACTTGGTTTCCTGCTAAACGTTTTTTTATCATCGCTACGGTTTTAGTATTATCTGTAGGTTGCCATTTGCATTCAACACCTCTAGAATTAAGTAAATATTTACCCATTTTTTCTAGGCAATATATTCTATATATACATTTTCCTTCTTCTGCTGTAAAATAATATCTTGTCAATATTTTTGATTTTACTAATTGTTCTAATTTATTATTTAATTTATCTTGTGATTTTATATCTTCACCTTGATGTACTAATATTTGATAAATTTGCCTTGATGTTATAAACTCAAATTCATTTACAAGTTCCATTATTTTAAAATGAATATCCGTAATATGCCCTACATTTATTTTATGTATTATTTGGTTCATAGATACATATCCATCTTTACCATCAAATGTTTTTATTTCACCTTCCCTAATTGCAAAAGGTGATACTTCTGTTTTTATTTCATTATCTTCTACCATAATCATAGCCTCCTTAAATTTTAATATAAGGTAGAGGCACTATGTCCTCTGCTTAAATTAGTTTTATCAGTGATATAATTTTTACTATTATCTACAATTACTAATTTAATTTTTTTCTTTTCTGGTATAATTCTTTTAATATAAACATCTACATTTTGTCCATATTCTATATTTTCTTTATATTCTGCAAGTCCAATAAGATTTGGCTTTAATTCAATAAATATACCATTTTTAGATTTTTCTGTTTCTCTAGCTATTCCTTTAACTGTCATTCCTTCATGAAAATCTTCAATATTTTCTTTCCATGTTCCAAGCATTTCTTTATAGCTCAAAATTAATCTATTTGTTTTTCTATCTATAGATTTTATCATAATTTTTATCTTTTGTCCAATTTTAAACCTCTCATAAGGTGTTTTTATCCTTGCAACAGAAATATCTTCTATATGAACTAGTCCTACTATTCCTCCACCTATTTCAACAAATGCACCATATGGTCTAATATTTCTTACTATTCCACAAACACACATGCCTTCTTTTAATTCGTTTTTCATCCAATTTATAGCTTCTTTTCCTACGGCTTTTCTAGATAGTATAATTGCATCTTTTTTGCTAGTGTCTTTTACCTTAAATTGCACAAATTTATTTATCTTACTCATGCAGATATTGGGTTTTGGGAATCCTGTTTCGTCTACATTTATTGCCTCTACTTCTTCTCTTGGTATAATTCCTGTAAGATCATTTCCTAAATCCAAATACAGATTATAATTGCTATCGCATCTTTTTACTTTAGCTTGCATTATATTCCCATTTATAGATGCTGTATTTAATTCTTCTAGTGAAAATTCTTTATTAACATCGCTCCAACCTTCTGGAATAAATTTTTGAATATAATCCATATAATCCATCCCCTTTATCTTTGGTATATTTTATTATATTATATGTTTAATAAAGTATTTTTTCAAGCTTTTATTTAAGTAAATTTTCTATTTCTGATTTTTTTAAATATCTCCATGTACCAATTTTTAGTTCCTTAACTGAAATACTGCCTATTTTACTTCTATGCAAACTTAAAACTCTCTTTCCTATTGCTTCGCACATTCTTCTTATTTGCCTGTTTTTGCCCTCATGGATTGTAATTTGAAGTCTACTTATATTTTTTTCTTCATCTATTTTTAGAATTTTAACCTTTGCCTTGCTAGTAACAAAATCTCCTATATCAACACCATTTCTTAGCTGCTGTACTTCTTCATTACTTACTTTTCCAACTATTGTTACATTATATGTTTTTTCTATTTCGTGTTTTGGATGTGTTACTTTATATACGAAATCTCCGTCATCCGTAAGAATAATTGCACCTGATGTGTACATATCGAGTCTTCCTACTGGTACTAATCTTTTATTTGTTTTTACTAGGTCAAGTACAGTCTTCCTATTAAATTGATCTTTTACTGTTGTTACATAGTCAATTGGCTTATTTAAAAGTATATATGTATATTCCTTTTTGGATTTCTCTATTCTTTTACCATTATATTCTACTGTGTCTTTATCTGGATTAATTTTTGTACCAAGTTTTGTGACTATTTCATCATTTACTTTAACTTTTCCATTTTCAATTAATTCTTCGCATTTTCTTCTTGATGCAACTCCGTTTTCTGCTAAAAATTTTTGTAATCTAATTTCTTCCATAAAATTCCCTTTACTCATAAATTGTTGTTTATATAATTGTTTAAGTTAATTTGATTAGTAAAATAGTTTAAATATAATTTTTGAAATAGGAGCTTCGAATCCAAAATTATTATGAAATAATAATTTTGGTGAAGAAGGACGTCTTGAAAAAATTATATTAAACTATTTTACAGTAATAAATTAAACAAACAACAATTTATCTAATATATCTTTAAAATATTCTGGCAATGGGGCTTCGAATTCTACTTCTTTTTTTGTAGTTGGATGTACAAATTTTAGTTTATACGCATGTAGCATTTGTCCGTGTATGCCAAATGGGTTCTTACCATTTGAATATACTTCATCTCCTACAATTGGATGCCCTATTTCTGCCATATGTACCCTTATTTGATGTGTTCTTCCTGTTTTTATATTTACTTCTATATATGTAAATCCATCATATCTTTTTAATACTTTGAACTCTGTTATAGCTTCTTTTCCATTTTTATCTACTGCCATTTTCTTTCTGTCTTTTGTGCTTCTTCCAATAGGCATATTGATAACTGCTTCATTTTCTTTTATATTGCCCCTTACTAATGCAAGATAAGTTTTTTTAACTTCTCTATTTTTTATCTGATTACTTATATTAATATGTGCTTTGTCATTTTTTGCAATTATAACTAATCCTGATGTGTCTTTATCTATTCTATGAACAACTCCTGGACGTATTTTGCCTCCTATTCCAGATAGGCTTTCCTTACATTTTGCCATAACTGCATTAACCAAAGTTCTATCTGGATTTCCTGCTCCAGGATGTACTACCATTCCCTTTTCTTTATTTATAATTAGTATATCATCATCTTCATAAATAATATTTAAAGGAATATTTTGAGGTTTTAAATCTATTTCTTCCGGCTTTTTCTCATATATTGTAATGCTATCTCCTTCAGCTACTTTATATGACACCTTTACTTGCTTTTTATTTACTAAAATACTTCCCTCTTCTATCATTCTTTGAATAGCTGTTCTTGATAAATCTTTTTCTATATTTCCAATTACTTTGTCTATTCTAATATTCTCTTCATCTTCTTTTATTTTATATTCTTGCATTAAATTCTCCTATGAATTACATTTTTTTCTATCTTTTATTATATTAACAACCAAATTTATTGCAATAGCTACGCATCCTATTACTATGCACATATCTGCTATATTAAATACTGGATATTTTATTAACGGGCTAATATCTATATAATCTACAACAAATCCTCTAAAAATTCTATCAATTAAATTTGCTATTCCACCAGCAAGTATTAGTCCTAAGCTCAATATTATGTACAAAGATAGCTCATTTTTCTTTGATAATATAAATTTTATTATTAGTGTAATTATAATGGCACTTACTATTACAAACATTATTGTGCTGTTATTTCCTATTCCAAATGCCCCGTCCTCTGTTTTCTGTGTATGTAAAATTTAATACTCCATTTATGGCTATAATACTAGAATTATATATGTTTTTTATTATTATAAATTTTACTATTTGGTCAAGAATAATTATACAAATTATTATTATTGCCAAAATTATTAATTTTTTATTTTCTTTAATCTTATTATACCTTCTTTCTTTCGTAAATACAGAAATAATCGTCTTCATAAAGTAAATTATATTTTTCTTCATCTTGCTTTATAAATGTTCTTAATTTTGCGTTTTTATACATTATCATATGAGTAATATCGTACTTATCTAATGTTTCTTCTATATTACTAATATTTAAATTTGATAGATTCATAAAATCATCAAATACGCTTACACCTTCATTAAATTCTGGAGCATATAAATCTGCTCTTGAATCTATAAATACTGGTATTCCTCTATATAACAAATAACTTCCGTAATTATATTCATTGTATAATCTAATATTTTTTACATCTAAATTGTCTAGTATATATGTAGCTGCATCTACTGGATAAGACTTTTCTTCTACAAAATGAGTTCCTATTTTTGGCTTATACATACTCAAACATAATACTAACACTATTGCAATTGTTGATATCATTGGCAAAGGTCTGCATATTGTTTCTATTGTTTTTTCACACGAATTTGGACTATATTTATCAAACATTGAACATATTAATCTGTTTAGTATAAATGAACACATTAATATAAACATTGATTCCTGTCTTCTTGTATAAAACGTTAGAAGTACTAATCCACCTAGCATAAATAAATCGCTTAGCCTTATTTTAGTATCTGTAAACATTAATATTGCTACAAATATCATAAGTGTACACATAAATTTTAAATCATTTACTAATGTAAGTGGCAAATGCTCGCTAATACTATGTGTTGTATTACCTTGCATTGTTTTTAATAAATATGTATATGGAGTAGTTCCAAGTGGTGTTAAAAGTCCGGTAAAAATACATATAATCATTATTACTATAAGCAATTTTACTGTATCGTTACCTCTAATTTTTATTTTATATGGATTTGCATTTGATTTTTCATATCTTTTTTGTAATTTATTATTTTTTTCTTCTAACTTTAATATTTTATCCTTTATTTCTGCTATTTTGTTTTCGTCTTCAACTTTTTTTAATTTTTTATGAAGGCTATTTATTTTGCTTGTAGTTACTATAATTCCTGAATTTGATAGTATATATATCATGTATTCTCCTATGTATGGTAAATAAAGGATAAAGTAAAATGGAAATACTGCAACGTGAAGATTAGCAATAATTATAGGTATAATAACAAGCCCTATAGCATATCGTTTTTTCTTTGTATCTAAAAACTGCTCTATAAAATATATTGTAAGAATAAATAAAATAAATGTAGCAAGTTGTGCTCTAGCTGTAATAAAGTTTCGTAATAAATACATTGCTCCCATGGTTATTACAAATGAGGTCAATTTATTTTTGGTTAATTTTACATTTGTAATATACATTAGTATACCTAGCATCATACACAAAGCAACTGTAGATATATATATTCCCATAAATCCGCCTATGTTATAAATTAAATAAATTAATACATCATATAACCAATGCGGATAAGTATATTTTAAATTATGAAAAGAAAATGGATCCTGCATGTCAATTCCATTTTGCAAGATATGCTCACCAATTTTTATGGTGTAAAATGTATCATTTTGAAATGTTATTGGCGTTATGGAAAAGCAGAAAATCGCTATTAACAAAATAGCTAAAATATTAAATCTTATACTCTTATTATCTATCTCTTTTTTCATTGTTTTCTCCTTTTATATTTGGCAAATTGTCATTTGTTTAAATGTTTTTAAGTTAATTTAATTCGTAAAATAGTTTAAATATAATTTTTGAAATAGGAGCTTCGAATCCAAAATTATTATGAAATAATAATTTTGGTGAAGAAGGACGTCTTGAAAAAATTATATTAAACTATTTTACAGTAATAACTTAAACAAATTACAATTTCTTTTACTTAAATATCTTATCATATAAAAAATATTCTTACAACTATTGAGCATAAAAAAAGTCCCCATACAATACTTTATCGTACAGGAACAAATATAATATCTAAATTGCTTGCTCGTTTGACTGATTATCTTCTTCTTTTTTATCTATCACTTCTAAACTTCCAATTGAAACTTCGTAGGCAACTCTTTGTTCTACACTACCATCTTCATGTTTCTTTTCATAAATTCTGCTTTGAACTCTACCTACTATTTTAACTTCTGTTCCAACTTCCATGTTTTCACAAAATCTTGCATTTCTTCCCCATGCTATACATGGTATGTAATCTGATTT
>CANRFS010000008.1 GCA_947629965.1 uncultured Clostridia bacterium | reverse complement strand
AGTTAAACGAAAAACGGAGTAATCTAGAAAAAGTTATCTAAAGATTCTTTATCTGTATATTTTTCAGTGTGCTAAAACACACTATATTTTTCTGGTGATAATTACGACAAGGAACCACCTGTTCCCATTCCGAACACAGAAGTTAAGCTTGTCAGTGCCGAAAATACTTGCGGGTTACCCTGCTGGGAACATAGGTCGTCGCCAGTTTTTTTATGTCTTAAAACGAGGGACATACCTTAAGTCTATAAGGAATACTTGTGTACGGAGGTTTATTCCTCAAACCATATAAAGGACATATCTTAATTTATGAGTAACACTTATGATTAAGATATGTCCTTTTTTAGAATGTAATGATATAGAAATCGTTTATCATAAATATTGAAAAATTGAATAATGTAATATATAATCAAAAAAGAAAAGATAGAGCAATAGTAAATCGCTCAGAATGGAGGCTTTTATGTCAAAAGTAATGTGGAAACCAGGAACTTTTATATATCCAATACCAGCAGTTATGGTTTCATGTGGTAGTATGGAAAAATCAAATATAATAACAGTAGCATGGACAGGAATATTAAATACAAATCCAGCAATGTGTTATATATCTGTAAGACCAGAAAGATATTCATATAACATTATAAAAGAAACAGGAGAATTCGTTATAAATCTAACTAATAAAGAATTAGTGTATGCAACGGATTGGTGCGGAGTAAAATCTGGAAAAGATGTAGATAAATTTAAAGAGATGAATTTGAGCAAAGAAAAATGTAATTTTGTAAATTGCCCAGCTATTAAAGAAAGCCCGGTATCCATTGAATGCAAAGTAAAAGAAATAAAAGAATTAGGCTCGCATCATATGTTTATGGCAGAAGTCCTATCAATTAATGCAGATGAAAAATATATTGATGAAAAAGGAGCATTTGATATAACAAAATGCGATTTAATTG
The DNA here is from genome assembly GCA_947629965.1 of uncultured Clostridia bacterium. Classification (GTDB taxonomy): domain Bacteria; phylum Bacillota; class Clostridia; order TANB77; family CAG-508; genus CAG-452. The sequence goes on along the minus strand of CANRFS010000008.1, from coordinate 18,030 downwards.
CATATGCAAATGGAAAATATTTTGAACTTGGAAATAAAATAGGGAAATTTGGATATTCGGTTCAAAAGAAAAAATAAAATTTAAATAAAACAAATGAACCAATTTGAAAAAACAAAAGTCTAATGGGTATGGAGGTACTAAGATGTCTATCATAGCACAAATAAAAAAAGGAGATAAAGAAGCATTTGCACAGTTAATCGAAGAATATAAATTAACAATATATAAAACAGCAAAAGCAATACTTAAAGATGAAGATGACGTATGTGATGCAATTCAAGATACAGCTTTAAGTATATATAAAAATATTGCAAACTTAAAAAATGAAAAATATTTTAAAACTTGGGTTATTAGAATTACAATAAATAAATGTTATGACATAATAGCAAAAAACAGATTAAATAGCGAAAAAATGGAAAAAGTAAAATTTTATGATGAGGAAATACATAATAGTTTTGATAAAAATGTAATACTTAAAACCGATCTAGAAACAGCATTAAATACCTTAGACGAAGATTTAAGAGTAACAACAGTTCTATATTATTATAATGATTTATCTATAGCAGAAATATCAAACATTTTAGACATCCCAAAAGGAACTGTAAAATCAAGAGTATCTAGAGCAAGAGAAAAGCTATATGAGATATTAAGCAAAGAGGAGGTGAATGCAGATGAATAAGAAGGACATGTTTATTAAAGAAAAATTGCAACAAGATAAAAAAATATCTAATAAAGCAAACGAAATATTTGAGCATGTAAAGGAGGAATTTGATATGGAAAATAACGGAAAGAAATCAATAAAAATCAGTTTAAATAAATTTTTAGCAATAGCCGCATCATTAGTTATAGTAGGTTTTTTGGGAATCGGACTATATGCAACCAAATTTAAGAAAAATGATGTGATTGCAGAAAAAGAAAAAAATACAGAAACAACAGAAACACAAAAAGCATTTAAATATGCACTTAAAAGCAATTCCTTAGAAGATTTTGATTTAAGATTTTTACAGCTAGAAAATACAAAAGTAAATAAAATATATAGTCCACTCTCTATAAAATACACATTAGCAATGCTTAATGAAGGAACAGAAGGGGAATCTAAAGAACAAATTTCAAAGTTAATCGGCGAATATAAATCTAATAAATATGTTAATAGCAAAAACATGTCGTTTGCAAACGCATTATTTATAAGAGACACATATGAACCATCAATTAAACAAACCTTTATAGATAATTTAAGAAATAAATACAATGCAGATGTTATATATGATTCATTTAGTTCTGCAAAAAATATGAATTCATGGATTAGTGACAAAACTCTTGAACTTATTAATGATATGGTAAATGATTCAGATTTGAGTGACCTAGATTATGCACTTGTAAACGCACTAGCAATAGATATGGAATGGAAACACAAATTTATAAGTACGGAGGAAAATGTTGGGATAATAGATTATCAAACTAATTATAGACATGAAAACTATGGCTGGAGTGCACCTACACAACTTATATCAAACAAATTTGAGGGCGTTCAAGGCGATATATCAGGAATGGGTATTGTAGCATCTATAAACAATTATGATATTGTTAAAACTTTAGGAGAAGAAAATATTAGAAAAACTGTTGGGGATAGATTAAGAGAATATCTAAAAGAAAATCCTGACAGAACATCAGATTTTGGATATTTTAATAGCAAAGACGAATGGGTAAGATTAGAAGGAGCAGATACTGAAACAATAGTAAAACATTATTTAGATGATTATATTGAAGAATTAAATGCAAGTTATAAGACTGTAGATAGAAATACAGATTTTGAAATTTATCAAAATGAAAAAGTAACAGCATTTGCAAAAGATTTAAAAGAATATAATGGAACAACTTTGCAATATGTTGCAATAATGCCAGAAGAAGAACTTGATAGCTATATAAATAATATTACTGCACAAGATATTAGTAATATAATAAGTAATTTAAAGCAAATTACGAATGAAAACTTTAAAGAAGGCGTTATAACTCAAATAACAGGATATATACCAAAATTTAAATTTGATTACAACTTAAATTTAATTGAAGATTTAAATGACATGGGTGTTAAAGACGTATTCGATAGTGAAAAAGCAAGTTTAAAAGGAATTACTGATGATGAAGGAGCATATATAGCAAAAGCAGTTCATAAAGCAAATATTGAATTCACACAAGATGGTATAAAAGCATCTGCAGCAACTATGGGTGGAGGAGCAGGAGCTGGTAGTATGTTTGATTATATTTATGATGTACCTGTAGAAAAAATCACTCTTGATTTTACAAAACCATATATGTTTATTATAAGAGATAAAGCAACAGGTGAAGTATGGTTTGCTGGAACTGTATATAAACCTTTATCATTAGAAGATGAACCAGAAGTAGGAAATCCAAATAATTATCAAATAGGAAGTTATTCAGAATATCTTAAAACAGATGTGAATTATAATTATATTCCATGTGGAGATGTAAATTGCGATGGCGAAGTAAATAAGTTGGATCACACATATCTACAAGGATATTTAGAAGGACAGGAAGGATATGACTTAACAGAACAAGAAAAAAAATATGCTGATGTAAACAAGGATGGAGAAGTAAATAAAACTGATGTGGATATAATTAATAAATATATTGATGGAACTTATGAAAGTTTGCAAGTGAAATAAAAAATCCTCAAAAAAATCCGTAAAAACGTTGACAAATATAAGAAAATATGATAAATTATATAAGCTATGTTTCTAAACTGGGGACATAGCTTAAAAAACGCATCGTTAAAACCCGTAAATAAAGTTGGAGGTGGAGCTAAAAAATGGCTGCAAAAGGACCAAGAGAAAATATAACACTAGAATGTACAGAGTGTAAAAGAAGAAATTATACAACAAGTAAAAATAAAAGAAACAATACAGAAAGATTAGAAGTTGAAAAATATTGTAAATATTGTAAAAAAAGAACAACACACAAAGAAACAAAATAGGCTATTTTAAGGAGGATATAAAATGGCTAAAGATGCAAAGAACAATAAAGATGTAAAAAATAAAAAGCATTTTTTCAAAGATTTTAAAGCCGAATTAAAAAAAGTAATTTGGCCTACACCAAAACAATTAGTAAATAAAACTGTTGCAGTTATTGTTATAGTATTAGTAACAGCAGCAATTGTATTCGTGTTAGATTTAGTATTTGATTTATTAAATGAACAAGGAATTAATAGATTAAAAGCAAATATAAAAAACAGTGTAGTAGTAGAAAATACTATTGAAAATACTGAAAACTCAGAGGAAAATGTTGCAGATGTTAATGAAGTAGAAGAATCTTCTGAAGAAAATGTTGAACAATAAGGAGGCTTAAAATATGTCTCAAGAAAAAAATGCAGAACCAAAATGGTATGTAGTACATACATATTCAGGATATGAAAATAAAGTAAAAACAGACTTAGAAAAAACAATAAAAAACAGAGAACTAGAAGATTATTTCTTTGATATAGTTGTTCCAATGGAAGAACAAATAGAAATAAAAGATGGAAAAAGAAAAACAAATCTAAAAAAAGTTTTTCCAGGCTATGTATTAGTAAAAATGATAGTAACAGAAGAATCTTGGTACATTGTTAGAAATACTAGAGGTGTAACTGGATTCGTAGGATCAGGAACAGATCCAATTCCATTAACAAACGAAGAAATAAGAAATATGGGATTTGAAGCAACAGTTATAAATGTAGATTACGACGTAAATGATACAGTAAGAGTTGTAAATGGACCACTTGCTTCATTTATAGGAACAGTACAAGAAATAAATAAAGAAAAAAATAAAGTTAAAGTTTTAGTATCTATGTTTGGAAGAGAAACTCCAGTAGAACTTGAGTTCTCACAAGTAGAAAAGATTTAAAAACGAACAAAAATCAGCATCTCGCGTTGTCAAACTACATAAAAATTTTTTCGATGTACCTATGTACTATCTCAAAAATTTTTATTTGTTTTCCTAGCGATATACTAATTTTAGTCCGTTTTGGGATTGAATAAATAATAAATATTTAAATAAGGAGATTGAGGAAAATGGCAGAAAAAGAAATTACAAATGTTGTTAAATTACAAATAGAAGCTGGAAAAGCAACACCAGCACCACCAGTTGGACCAGCATTAGGATCAACAGGTATTAATATTATGCAATTTACAAAGGAATTTAATGAGAAAACAGCAAATCAACCAGGAATGATAATCCCAGTTGTAATAACAGTATATCAAGATAAATCATTCTCATTTATAACAAAAGTTCCACCAGTTGCAGTATTAATTAAAAAAGCACTTAAAATTGAAAAAGGTTCAGGAAAACCTAATAAAGAAAAAGTAGCTAAAATAACAAAAGCTCAAGTAGAAGAAATAGCAAAAACAAAAATGGAAGATTTAAATGCAGCTTCACTTGAAACAGCTATGAGCATGGTTGAAGGTACTGCTCGTTCAATGGGTATAGTAGTTACAGAATAAATGAAAAGCAGCATCTTGCGTTGTCAAACGTCGCATAAAAATTTTTCGATATACAGCGTATAATCTCAAAATTTTTTGCTAGTTTTCCTAGCAATATACTACTTTTGATTTATTCTGCTGTAATAATTATCGAGTTAATATAATAAATTGGGAGGATGAATAGTCCGTTATTACCAAAGGAGGAAAGAAAATGAAAAAAGGAAAAAGATATCTAGAGTGTGAAAAACTTATAGATAATTCAAAAAATTACGATGCAAAAGAAGCATTAGAAGTACTTTGCAAAATGCCAAAACCAAAATTTGATGAAACAGTTGAATTACATGTGAAACTTGGTGTAGATTCAAAACAAGCTGATCAACAAGTTAGAGGAACAGTTGTACTTCCAAATGGTACAGGAAAAACTCAAAGAGTTTTAGTATTTGCAAAAGGTGATAAAGCAAAAGAAGCAGAAGCAGCAGGAGCAGATTTTGTTGGAGCAGAAGAATTAGTTCCAAAAATTCAAAATGAAAATTGGTTTGATTATGACGTTATAGTTGCAACACCAGATATGATGGGTGTTATAGGAAGACTTGGTAAAGTACTTGGACCTAAAGGATTAATGCCAAACCCAAAATCAGGAACTGTAACAATGGATGTTACAAAAGCAATAAATGAAATTAAATCAGGAAAAGTTGAATACAGATTAGACAAAACAAACATTATACATTTAGGATTTGGAAAAATTTCATTTGGAGCAGACAAATTATTAGAAAACTATAATACAGTTATGGAAGCAATTGAAAAAGCAAAACCATCAGCTGCAAAAGGTCAATACATAAAAAGTATTGCAGTAACTACATCAATGGGACCAAGCATTTATATAGCATAATAAATAGTGCCAAAGACAGTAGGCAAAAACATAAGCCCTACCGAGGTGATTAATAAAAGAGTAATATACTCTGTTAATTCCTCGCGTAGGATTAACAGAGTTTTTAATTTTTTAAAATAAAACAATGAAAGCAGGAGGTGAAAATATTGGCTAGTGAAAAAATTTTAAATCAAAAGAAAGAAGAAGTAGCAGAATTAGCAAAAAAAATTAAAGAAGCTAAGGTTGTACTTTTAACAGACTACAGAGGTATAAATGTTTCTGATGTAACAGATTTAAGATCAAAATTAAGAGCTTCTGAAGTAGAATACAAAGTTATAAAAAATAATATAACAAGAAGAGCTCTTGAAGAATGCAAAATAGAAGGACTTGAAGATGTTCTAGAAGGACCAACAGCAGTTATTATAGGAAATAATGATTATCTTGAAGCATGCAAAACAATTTATGAATATGCAAAAGATAATGAATTCTATAAAATTAAGGGTGGTATCATAGATGGAAAAGTTGTTTCAGCAGAAGAAATAATAACACTTGCAAAACTACCATCAAGAGAAACATTATTAGGTATGCTTGCTGGTGCATTGCTTGGAAATATTACAAAACTTGCAGTTGCATTGGATCAAGTAAGATTACAAAAAGAACAAGCATAAAACAAAATAGGGTGGTGACCTAAACACCAGAAAATTAAATTTTAAAGGAGAGAAAATAAAATGGCAGATATAGCAAAAATGTTAGAAGAAATAGACAGCTTAACAGTTGTTGAATTATCAGAATTAGTAAAAGGAATAGAAGAAAAATATGGAGTATCAGCAGCAGCCGTAGCAGCACCAGCAGCAGGTGGAGCAGCAGTTGCAGCAGCTGAAGAAAAAACATCATTTGATGTTGTATTAAAAGAAGCTGGAGCAAACAAAATACCAGTTATAAAAGTTGTAAGAGATGCAACAGGATTAGGATTAAAAGAAGCAAAAGACTTAGTTGATGGAGCACCTAAAACAATAAAAGAAGGAGTTTCTAAAGAAGAAGCTGAAGAATTAAAAGCAAAATTCGAAGAAGCTGGAGCAACAGTTGAACTTGCTTAAGAATTAATCTAATTATACTAAAAAAGGGTTTTGAGGAACATTCCACAAAATCCTTTTTTAAATTTCTTCTTTATGATTTTTCATATTTTACCTCCGATATTAAAATTATAGATAAAAATTGAAATAAAATATAGCGTTTATTTGACACCATAAAAAATATGTGCTATTATAAAAATAATAATTGAAATATATGGAGGAGATAGATATATGGGATTAAAAGAAGATGTAATATCTAGTATTGACTATTTGAAACCTGGTAGAAAATATAGTGAAAGAGCGATACATGAAGCATTAGAGGATCGTGAATTTGCAGAGTATATTGTAAGTACAAATGATCCTTTTAGAGTAATGGATTTAATTCCAGCTGACATTAAAGAAAATAATCCTAATCTTTATGTTATAGCAATGAGAAATAACATACTCTATGCTCACTATGTACCACAAGATATACTAATGGAACATTCAGATATATTTTTAGATAGATTAGAAGAATCAACAAAATTAAAAAGAGATGGCAAACTTCTACATGAGAGTGAGGGAATTACTGAAACAATACAGAGAATGCCAGAGGCACTACAAAGTAAATACATAGAAACAATAGCAAAGGCAATAGAACAAGAACCAAGTGCAATCTGGGCTTTAAAAGATAAAATTAAAGAAGAAAACCCAGAAATATGTTTAAAAGCAGTAGAAGCAGACTTACATAATTTTGATTATTTGCCTATGTCAATAAAAGAAAAAAATCCTGAACTATGTATTAAATATGCTAAACAATATTATACTATAAATGGAATTCCAGGTGATATATTAATACAAAATCCTGAGTTAGTTATAGAAGCGGCAAAAAAAGATCCAATGATGTTTTTGTATGCTAAGTCATTACCAAAAGAATTATTAGGAAATAAAGCAATACAACAAGAATTCAGAAGACAGCAAAAAGAGTTTGAAAAAAATAAAATAATATATGAACAGAGCGCTGAGGAAAAAGATTCTTTAACTGTAAAAACAAGCAGATTTAGAGATATATATAACAGTGCAAAAGGGAAATTAAAAGAAGCATTTAATAAATTTAAAAACGCTTTTGTAAATAAAGATAGGAATACGAAAGAAAATACTCATGATGAAAAAAATAATAATGAGAGGTAAGAACAAAAATGGACGAAAATTATAGAGAAGCTTTAACAGAAGTATTTGATGTAATAAATAATTCAGAGCAAGACATAAAAAATAAAATACCAAAGACATTATTTGAATTTTTAAAAAATAATGTTAAAAAAGATTATATAGTAAATATTGATTATCATGATAATAATTGGGATAAAAAAATTAAACAGGACACAAAAGAAATATTAGCATTAATATATAGAGATTATTTAGTAACTCCGCAGGAAAGGGAACAATTATTAAAAGAAGAGGCAGAAGAAGAAAGAAAGATTGAACAAGAATTAAGGGAAAAGTATAATCCTGATAATATATTTAAAAATAAAGAAAAATATGAGAAGCAAGAAGAATTAAATTTAGTAGTAAAAGAAGAAAAAGTATGGTATAAAAAATTCATAAATAAAATTATATCTTTTTTCAAAAGAAAAATTAAAAAAAATGAAAGGTAAAAGAAATTTTACCTTTTATTTTTTTGTAACTTGACTAAAATATAATATTAATATAATATTTAGCACAAGAAATGTTAAATTGGAGGTTTTTATGATAGGAATTATAGTAGCCGAATCTGAAGAAATGGAAGCTGTAAAAAACATAATGAAAAACATAGAAATAAAAAATATATATGAGTTCAAAGTAGTGATAGGAGAAATTAACAATAAAACATATATATTAATTAAAAGTGGCGTAGGAAAAGTAAATGCTGCAAGAACTGCTCAAATACTAATTGATAAATTTGATATTGAATATATAATAAATGTAGGCTCAGCGGGTGCATTAAATGCCAAATTAAATATAGGAGATATTGTTATTGGAAGTAAATTAGTACAACATGATTTTGACGTTACAGCATTTGGACGCGAAAAAGGGTATATATCTGAAGTCGGTAAATTTTTTGAAAGTGATTTAGAAATAATAAAAAAAGCCAAAGAAGTTAAAATAAATGATATAAATATTGTGCTAGGAACAATAGCTTCAGGAGATATATTTTGCACAGATGTAAAAATGAAAGAAGAAATAAGAAAAGAATTTAATGCAGACTGTGTTGAAATGGAAGGGGCAGCTATTGCTCAGGTATGTTTTCTAAGCAAAGTACCATTTATAATAATACGCTCAATTTCTGATATACCAAATAACAATAATCAAATTGATTTTAAAAATTATATTAAGTTAGCATCTAAAAATTGTGCTGAGCTTATTAGCCGTATATAGAACTAGCCAATTTTTATTTCTTATTTAGGGCTAAGTAGTAACAATTAAATTAACCCAACAAAAATAGTTTGAAATAAAGTATTGAAACTAGGAAAGATATAAAATCTAATTTACAAAAAAATGTGCAAAATATTGACAAAGAGAAAAAGTATGAAATATAATAAAAAATATAAATTATAATCAACATAAAAACGATAAAATTTGGAAAAATAAAAAAGACTAAAATTAGTCCGTCCAAAAAAGGAAAAAAACAAATGAAGGAGAGAAAAATACATATGAAGCAAGAAAAATTAAAAAATAGAGGTATAACCCTAATAGCCTTAGTAATCACAATAATAGTAATGCTAATACTAGTAGCAGTAACAGTAAGTGTAGCATTAAACGGAGGACTAATAGGAAAAACAAATGAGGCAGTAGAAGAAACAGAAAAAGCACAATTTATTGAAAGCGCTTATCTAGCATATGCAGATTTATATTTACAAAAAGAAAGATATTCAAATTCTAGTTTAATAACACTAGAAGAATTAACTACGAAATTGATAAATGACTATGGATATGCAGAAAAAATAACACAAGTAAAAACAAAAGGCGTAGCAGATATAACATTAAATCCAGAAAGGCTAACACTTGAACAAGGAAAAAGTGGAATAATAACTGTAACTCTTGGAGAAAGTCAAGAAACAACAGAAGCATATGTAAAAATAAGAGGAGGATATTATAAAATCATTATAGAAGGAACAAAAGTAGTATTAGGAGAAAAACAAAGACAAATTCCAACAGGAGAAAACACAGTAGCAGAATTAGTAACAGAAAGTAATAACGAAAAAGTAAAAGCAACAGTAGAAGATACAAATATAAAAATAGAAGCAGAACAAGATGCGACAGTAGGAGACACAACGATAACAGTGAAATGTGGAACAGTAGCAAAAGAAATAACAGTAACAATAACAGAAGTAAAAAGTATCAAATTAAATAAGTACTTTATAGATTTTAACAAAATAGATGAAAAAACGACAAATTTAAAAGCAACATTAGTAAATCTAACAGGACCAGTTACATGGACATCGAGTAAGCCAGATGTCGCTACAGTCTCTGCAATAGATGATACCTCAGCTACTGTTCAATTGGTTAGTGATGGAGTTGCAATTATAGAGGCTGAGTGTGAAGGATTTGTGGCTCAATGTACAGTTGTGAGTGGTGGGTTGAAGACGGCGTCTGGTAAGCTTTATGGTTGGCGTGGCAAGTTGCCACGCCGGGATAACTTATGTCGGTATGACCTTACTCACGGACGATATATACGGTGCTATTACGGGTTTTATTCCCTATTTTAAAGTCGACAAATCGGCCACTGCTAAGAAGTGTGGGCTTGTTCGTCGGTGAACGGGCGCTACCAGGGCTATTATGTTATGGATCCGATGGTGGTTAGCGTGGAGGTAAGTGATTACGATGAGACTGTATATACGGGAAAAGTAGGTACTTCTTGGTATTTGACTTTTCATGTGAAAGAGTGGATAGATTATGTTCTTTCGTATAAGATTCTCTACGAGGGGACACTAGACTATGATGTCGCGCTTCGTTGTATGCAGGCCTATGAAGACTACTTATCATCGCTAGAACGGACAGTGATGAGCATATTTGTGCAAACTTTCTTGATTGGATAATAAAACTGTGTAAAATTTGAAAAGCAAAAGTAAAAAATACAAGTAAAAATGTAAAGAAAAATCCCAGTTGAGATATATGACTGGGATTTTTAGCGATCCTTCACAAGGATAGGCTACTAAGGGTATCAGACTATACTGGATTTCTAATGTTTTAAGTTTGACTGGTAAAAAAAATCAATATTTTCTTACGGAAACACTTGACAAATGCGGAAAAATAGTGTAAAGTAATATAGCATTACGTTCTTAAAACAAATTCTTGATTTGTTTTAGAGATAATGAAAGATAGGAATGGTAATATGGAAAAAAATGTTAAGATAAGTATGCTTTGCAATATTTATGGAAAGCTATTAACTAAAAAACAATTAACAATTTTAGAAGATTACTATGACAACGATTTATCTCTATCTGAAATAGCAGAAAATCAAGGCATAACTAGACAGGCGGTTAGGGATATAATAAAGAAAGGAGAGAATAAACTTTTCGAACTGGAAGAAAAGCTAAAAATTATGAAAAGGATGTTTAAACAGGAAGAAAAAATAGCAGTAATACTATCTGAAATAACAAGAATCGAAGAAAAAACTACAGATAAACAAGTAGCAAAAATTCTAACACATGTAAAAAAAGAATTAAACTGTTTAGTATAATATGAAAAACAAATATTAGACAAAGCTTATGATTTGTTTAGAAGGAGGAAATATGGCTTTTGAAGGTTTATCTTCAAGATTACAAGCAATTACAAGAAAACTTGGTGGTAAAGCAAGAATAACAGAAAGCGATTTAAAGGAGGTTATGCGCGAAGTAAAGCTAGCTCTTTTAGAAGCGGATGTTAACTATAAAATAGTAAAGGACTTTATAAATACAGTTCAAGAAAAAGCTTTAGGTCAGGACGTACTAAAATCACTTACTCCAGGACAACAAGTTATAAAAATAGTACGAGATGAAATGATTGAACTTCTAGGTGGAACCATAAGTAAAATTAATTTTACACCTAATCCTCCAACAATAATAATGCTTGTAGGACTTCAAGGATCTCGGAAAAACAACAACAGCAGGAAAGCTTGCAAATCTCCTTAGAAAACAAGGTAAAAAACCATTGCTTGTTGCATGTGACGTATATAGACCAGCAGCTATTAAGCAATTACAAGTAGTAGGAAACAGCTTAAATATACCAGTTTTTGCAAATGAAAGTACAAAAGATGTAGTTTTAATTGCAAAACAAGCAATGTCTCAGGCAATATCAAAATTAAATGATGTAGTAATACTCGATACAGCAGGAAGACTTCACATTGATGAACAACTAATGCAAGAATTAAGAAATATTAAATCAAATGTTAAGCCACACGAAATACTTTTAGTAGTAGATTCTATGACAGGTCAAGATGCAGTAAATGTTGCAGAAAGCTTTAATACAAATCTTGGAATTGATGGAATTATACTTACAAAACTTGATGGAGATACGCGTGGTGGTGCTGCACTCTCAGTAAAAAAAGTTACAGGAAGACCTATAAAATTTGCAGCAATTGGTGAAAAACTTAGTGATATAGAAGAATTTTATCCAGATAGAATGACATCAAGAATACTTGGCATGGGTGACATGCTCTCTGTAATAGAAAAAGCAGAAGAGGCATTTGATTTAGAAGAAGCAGAAAAATTAGAAAAGAAATTAAAAAAACAGGAATTTGACTTAGATGATTACTTAGCACAGTTAAGGCAAATGAAAAAAATGGGTTCATTTTCATCTATACTAAAAATGATTCCTGGAATGAATAAATTTGGCGATATAAAAGTTGACGATAATGAATTCGTAAAAATTGAAGCAATAATATGTTCAATGACAAAAAAAGAAAAACAAAATACCAAACTATTAAATGCTAGCAGAAGACAAAGAATTGCAAAACGGAAGTGGAACTACTGTACAAGATATAAATAAATTTATAAATTCATACGAAATGACAAGAAAGTTAATGAAAAAAATGCAAAATAACAAAGGTGGAATGAAAAACATGATGAAAAACTTGGATGTCAATTCATTAAAAGGTATGAAGTTTTAACTTAGATATTAATTTTTAAATTTTATAAATATATTCGCATTTTGAAAGGGGGAAAAATAATGGTAAAAATAAGATTACAAAGAGCAGGTAAAAAGAAATCACCTTTTTATCATATAGTTGTTGCTGATTCTAAATCACCAAGGGATGGAAAAATAATTGAACAAATAGGAACATATAATCCTATGGTTGAACCATCTGAATTAAAATTAGATAAAGAAAAAGTAGAACAATGGATTAAAAATGGAGCAAAACCAACAGATACAGTAAAACGTCTAATTGAGAAGGAGGCATAAAATATATGAAAGACTCATTAGAAACAATAATTACTAGTTTAGTAAGTAACACATCAGAGGTTTCTATTAACGAAATAGATGGTGAGAAACAAGTCGTTTTTGAAGTAAAAGTTGCAAATAGCGACATGGGAAAAGTAATTGGCAAAGAAGGAAGAATAGCAAAAGCTATTAGGACAATAATGAAAGCCTTAGCTGCCAAAGAAGGAAAAAAAGTTACTATAGAATTTATTGATTAAGGTATTAAAATATAATGGAAGAATATTTTGAAATAGGTCAAATTGTGAACACATCTGGTTTAAAAGGTGTTATAAAAGTAAAACCATTTACAGATGATATTCAAAAATTTAATAATTTTAAAACAATATATATATCAATAAAAAAAGAACTTAAAGAGTTTAAAATACAACAAGTAAGATTTAGCAAAAATATGGTATTCCTAAAATTAGAAGGAATTGATACCATAGAAGAAGCAGAAAAATATAGAAATCTTTATCTAAAAGTAAAAAGAGATAAAAATGAAAAATTGGAAAAAGATTCTTACTATATTGTAGATATAATTGGATGTACAGTTTATACTGATGAAAATAAAAAATTAGGAATAATAACTGATGTATTTTCTACAGGAAGCAATGATGTATATGTTGCAAAAGATGAACTTGGAAAACAAATTTTATTACCAGCAATAAAGCAAGTAATAAAAAGTGTAGATATAGAAAATAAAACTATAATAGTTCATTTATTGGAAGGTTTGATATGAAAATAGATGTACTTACACTTTTTCCTGAAATGTTTTCTAGTTTAAAAGAAAGTATTATAGGAAAAGCGATAGAAAATAATTTAATAGAAATTAATTTAATTAATATTAGAGATTTTTCTAAAGACAAGCACAAAAAAGTAGATGATACTCCATATGGTGGTGGAGCAGGAATGGTTATGAAGCCTGATGTAGTATATGAAGCATTTAAATCTATTAAAAGTACAAGTGCAAAAACTATATATTTATCACCACAAGGTAAAATATTAAACCAAAACAAGATAAAAGAATTGTCTAAAGAAACTCATCTTATACTACTTTGTGGTCATTATGAAGGAATAGATCAAAGAGTATTAGATGAAATCGTAGATGAAGAAATATCAATTGGAGATTATGTTTTAACAGGTGGAGAATTACCTGCAATGGTGCTTATAGATTCAGTATCTAGATACATAGAAGGTGTAATTAATAAAGAATCTATAAAAGAAGAATCATTTTCAGACGGATTATTAGAATATCCACAATATACAAGACCAGAAATGTTTTTAAATAAAACAGTACCAGAAGTTTTGAAATCTCGGAAATCATAAAGAGATTGCAAAATGGAGAAAAGAAAAATCTATAGAAATAACAAAACAAAAAAGACCAGATTTAATATCTGAAGACAAATTTAAAGAAAGGGAGGTTCAGTAATGGACATAATTAAATCAATCGAGCATGAACAAATGAAAAATAAAGTTCCTGTACTTAATGTTGGTGACACAGTAAAAGTTCATGTAAGAGTAAGAGAAGGAAACAGAGAAAGAATACAAATATTCGAAGGAATAATTATAAAAGTGCAAGGTGGAGGAGTAAATCAAACATTTACTGTAAGAAAAACATCTTATGGTGTAGGTGTTGAAAAAACATTCTTAGTACATTCACCAACAGTTGAAAAAGTTGAAGTAGTAAGAGTAGGTAAAGCAAGAAGAGCAAAACTATTCTATTTAAGAGATAGACTTGGTAAATCTGCTAAGACTAGAGAAAAAGTTGGTGCAAGAATTGAAACTAAAGAAGTTACAATTAAAGAAGAATTAACTGAAGAACCAGCAGTAGAAGAAGTTAATACTGAAGCTGAAACAGTAGAAACAGCAGAAGTAGCTCCAGAAGTTAGCAATGAACCAGCTAAAAAAGAACAAGCAGAAGCAAAAAAAGAGTCAAAAGCAGAATAACAATAATAATGTATAAGAGCTTTTCCGTAAAGGAGAAGCTTTTTTTATGCACAAATACAGTAGAAGATATGCCTTTTTTTGTAATAATAAAAATAAAAATGTCATAAAAATGTAATATATAATAACTTAAAATAATTAATACGAGCAAATACTATTTCCGTAAACCTGTAGAAAGAGCTGTTTAAAACTACCAAATTTATGCCAATTTATGCCATTGATTTAATTTTAAAAATAATTATAATATACTTAAGTAAAAAAATAGGCAATAAAGGTGGTAAGAATGAAAAAAGTAAAAATTTTATTAATCACATTAATATTAATTTTGTCAGGTGTATTTTTTAGTTACGTTAATGCTCAAGCTCCAAAGCTAAGCACTGGAAATACAAGAACATTAAAATTTAAAGAGCGGCAGACCATTTGCAGGAGCAGAAGGTGATGGAGATAATCCTATATATCTATATACTGTAAGTAATGGCAGTAGCTCAAGTGTTAAATACGTAGTAGGAAAAATATATGATTCAGAAGATATAAAAGCTAATAGTGTTATGCAAAAATTTGTTAGAAATTTTACTACATTGGATTCTGACATATATGAATATTCTGAAACATTTTATTGTTTAAGAGGCGGAGTAGGATTCGGTGGTTCACAAAATAGTATTAGTGCAATTCAACAAATAGCTACAAGTGATCCGGAGGAAGAAGTTACAGTAATTGGCGAAATGCACAAAGAACCAAAAACAATAGCAATGAAAATGGCACAATATAATGAAAATGTAAAATGGTCACAATCAGATGTAGCAAGTGGAGATCTAAAAATAACACTTTCTGTACCAACAGGTGATGGAATAACAGGAGGAAATTCTAATAAGGACTATACATTTAATTTATACAATGCAGTATTATGGATAATTGATGAAGCATATTTACCATTAGATAAAATAAAAGATGACATTAAAGTATATGATGCAAATGAGTATAAGACAGAATTATTAACAAAAGCAGGAATACCTAAGACTCAACAAAAAGATATTACAACAAATGATATAGAAGTAATACAACAATTAGCAATATGGTATTTTACAAATTATGATGAACAAGATAAGCATATAACACCAACAGTATCACAAAGTACAATGTATCCAGCTCAATTTTTAACAGTAGGAATACAAAGCAAATTGAATACTCAAAGAGAAAATAATTTAGATAGGTTATATCAATATTTTATATATGGTGCAGCACAAAATGCAGAAACATATAAAATAGAAGATAGCACAAGGGCAAGAACAAAGGAAATTGAAGACAATAAATTTGATAAAGAGGAACCATTAACAATAACAAAAGGAACTGTGGAAGATAATGAACTTTATAATTATTATGAAATAGGACCAATTAAATTTGTTGAAAATAATGAAGAACCTGCAAAAGGTGGAACAAAACATACAGTTGATGCTTCTAACATTATTTTATATGATGCAACAGGAGAAGTAATACCAAAAGCAGTATCGCTTAAAACACAAACTAGTGGAGGAAAAGTAATTAGACATATTGTTTACAAATTTTTAGATAAAGATACTGATGAAGAAGTAACAACATTAGAAAAAGGAAAAGAATATAAAATAAGAATATATAAAGAATTTGAAAAAGGCGTTAATAGTGCAACTGATAGATTTTTTACAAAATATGATATGTCTGAATTTACATTAAAAGTAACAAATACATATTCAACAACAACTGCAACTTTCCTTGCTGGAGACGAGACTACTCAACCAGTTGTAGAAATAGAAAAAGAACTAAAAAGCGAAGGTGACACAACAACAACAGAAGGAGAAAAGATATTTGATTTAGCATTAAGAAAATTTATAACTAAAATAGGTGAAAATAAAATATCAGATGATCAAAGTAGAGTTCCAGAAGTAGATTCTACTGAATTAATTGCTGGAACAAAACCTAGCAATGGTGCTGCAGTAGGCACGGAAGGTACAGAACATACTGCAACATACAGTCATCCAAAAAATCCATTGACAGTAAAAAAAGACGATAAAGTAGTTTATACTATAAGAATATATAATGAAGGTGAAGTAGACGGAACAGCATCAGAAATAACAGATTATTTACCAGAAGGATTAGAATTTATACAAGATGGTAGTACAATAAATGAGCAATATCAATGGCAAATAAAAGATGGAAACAATAAAACAATTACAACAAATTATTTACAAGATGTTATAATCCCTGCATTTATAGATGGAAACCAAGATAAAGAAGTGCCAAGCGATAGTAAATATAAAAAAGAGACAACAATAGACGGAAAAACTATATATTATGCAGATGTAGAAGTTGAATGTAAAGTAGTAAAAGATCCTGGAGAAGAAGATATTTCGCTAAGAAATATTGCAGAAATTACTCAAGATAAAAATCAAGAAGAAGAGGAGCTAGATGATAGAGATTCAACACCTGGAAATGTAGTAACAGAAAATTATGTGCCAACATTTGATAATAGTACATATCAACAAGATGATGATGACTATGAAGATTTAGTACTAAAAGCATTAACAGAAGTAACAGTAACAAAAGAGTGGAATGATGAGGAAGATCAAGATAGTAAAAGAGATAAATATACAGTAAAATTAACTGGTACTGCCAAAGGAAAAATAGTATATGAAGATGAGCAAGAGTTACCAAAAGATACATTAACATATACATGGACAAACTTAGATAAGTTTTCAGAAGGAGAAAAAATAGTTTATAAAGTAACAGAAAGCAAAATACCATCAGGCTACAATGCAAGTATATCAGGAGATCAAGATTCAGGATATAAAATAGTAAATACGCACATACCTGGTACAACGAATATAAGAGTAACAAAAATATGGGAAGATGATGGAGACAGAGACGGAAAAAGACCAGAAAATATAGAAGTAGAACTATATAAAACGGTTGAAGGAGAAAAAGAAACAACAGGACAAAGCAAAACATTAGATGAAGAAAATGAATGGACAGCTACATTTACAGATTTACCAGAAAAAGAAGATGGAAAAGAAATAGAATACACAGTAGAAGAAGTAGGAACATTACCAGAAGGATACGTAAGTAAAATAACAGGAACAGCAGAAGAAGGATACATAATAACAAATACATATACATCAGACAAAACATTTGATTTAAGTCTAAGAAAATATATAACATCAATAAGAAGAAATGGGGAAGAAGTAGCATTTGAAGACAGAACACCAATAATAAACACAGAAACATTAAT
>CANRFS010000007.1 GCA_947629965.1 uncultured Clostridia bacterium | reverse complement strand
TTTTATTATATTTTTTTCATAATATACGAAGAATTAGTGTTATCATGCTTATTGTTTAAAACATTTCCAACAAGTATATGGCTAATAGCGCTATTTTCTATACCAATAGCAATATTGCTTAATATTATTTCAAGCGTATTTAATGCTAAATTAAACAAAATTATAACATATGTAGTGACTTTATTCTTCATAATATTATTTGGTGCACAAATTGTATATTATAGCATGTATGAATCAATACTTTCATTTTATTCAATATTAAATGGCGGTCAAGTTACAGAATTTATGGATGTAATATTTGATATGATTTTAAGAAACTTGTATGGAATATTACTATTTGCTCTGCCACTTATTGCACTAATAATATTGCATATAATTAAAATTATTGATTTCGAAAAGAAAAGCCTAAAAGAAACGACAATAAAATTAGGAGTACTAGTAGCAGTACAAATTATAGCAATATTATGTGTAAACTATATTAATCCTAATGATATATATTCAAATAAAAATCTGTATTATAATACACATGCACCAAAATTGACAACAAAAAATATGGGATTTTTAACAGCAATGAGATTAGACTTTCAAAGATATGTAACTGGATTCGAAGAAAATATTGCTATAGAAGTTTCAAACAATAATAAAGAGGAAGAACCAGGAGAAGAATATAATGTAGAAGATATAGATTTTGATAAATTGATAGAAGAAGAACAAAATAAAAATGTAAAAGAAATGCACAAATATTTTGCAAATGAACAGCCTACAAACAAGAATGAATATACAGGCATGTTTAAAGGCAAAAATTTAGTTGTATTTGTTGGAGAATCTTTTAGCTCGCTTGCAATAAGAGAAGATTTAACACCAAACTTATATAAATTGTATAAAGAGGGATTTCAATTTGATAATTTTTATACACCAATATTTCCTGTAAGTACGGCAGATGGGGAGTACATAACAGACACATCACTTATCCCAAAAGAAGGGGTATGGAGTTTTAAAGAAATTGTAGGAAATTATATGCCATATTCGTATGCAAATGTATTTGAAGAGTTAGGATACTCATCAAATGCTTATCATAATCATACAGCAACATATTATAACAGAGATAAATACATATCAACTATGGGATATAATTCATATTTAGCTGTTGGAACAGGATTAGAAAAAAGAATGGATACAAGTAAATGGCCTAATAGTGACTACGAAATGATAGATGTAACAACAGATGATTATATAAACAATGATAAATTTTTAGCATATTACATGACAGTAAGTGGACATTTAAATTATACAAGAAGCGGAAATTGTATGGTATACAAAAACTGGGATGCAGTAAAAAATTTACCATATTCAGATAAAGCAAAAAGCTATTTAGCAGCAAATATTGAATTAGATAAAGCAATAGGAGAATTAATAAATAATCTGAGCGAGGCGGGAAAATTAGAAGATACAGTAATTGTTATTAGTGGAGACCATTATCCATATGGATTAACACTAGATGAAATGAATGAATTATCAACTTATGAAAGAGATGATATATTCGAAAAATATCATGCGCCATTGCTTATTTGGAGTGGTAGCATGAAGGAGCCTATCAAAGTTAATAAAATAGGATCAAGCCTAGATGTTTTGCCAACAGTTTTAAACTTATTTGGAGTAGAATATGATTCAAGATTATTAATAGGAAAAGATATCTTATCAGATGTAGAACCACTTGTTATATTTTCAGACAGAAGCTTTATAACTGATAAAGGAAGATATAATGCGATAACGGAAGAATTTATTCCAAATGAAGGAGTAGAAATAGAAGAAGGATATGTTGAGAAAATAAATTCTATTATTTATAAAAAGTATCAAATGTCTAGATTAGTACTAGAAAATGATTATTATAGAAAAGTATTCAAAAAATAGAAAAGAAGGAGTAGCATGAAATCAAAATACGCAGACCTAAAATTAAATGAGGATATAAATAAAATAAAAGAAGCGGCAGAGTGCATAAAAGAAGGAAAGATAGTTCTATTTCCAACAGAAACAGTTTATGGAATTGGTGCAAATGCTTTAGATGAAAATGCTGTAAATAAAATTTTTATAGCAAAAGGAAGAGCATCAGATAATCCTTTGATAGTACATATTAGTAATTTAGAAATGTTAAATAATTTAGTACAAGAAATTGGTGAAATTGAGCAAAAATTAATAAATAATTTCTGGCCAGGACCTTTAACTATAATATTTAATAGAAAAGATTGCATACCAAATAATGTAACAGCAAAATTAAATACAGTTGGAATAAGAATGCCAAGTAACAAAATTGCAAAAAAACTGATAGAACTTGCAGGATTGCCTATTGCAGCACCTAGCGCAAATATATCTGGAAAACCAAGTGGTACAAAAATAGAAGATATAATAGAAGAATTAGACGGGAAAGTAGATTATATATTAGATAATGGAATGGTAGATATAGGAGTAGAGTCTACAGTTGTAAGGGTAGTAGGAGAAAAAGTACATATATTGAGACCAGGAAAAATAACGGTGCAAGATATAGAGAATTTAGGTTTGCAAGTAGTTGTTGAAAAACAAGTTATGGAAGAATGCAGACCAAACGAAAAAGTAATGTCTCCAGGAATGAAATATAGACACTATGCACCAAATAGTAAATGTTTGCTGGTATATAGTGAAACGGAAAAAAAATTAATAGATGAAATTAATAAGCAAATACAAAACACAAAAAATGTACTAGTTTTAGCAAGAACAAGGCATTTAGATAAATATAACACAACAAGCAAATTAGATATGGGAGATAGCTTAGAGGATATAAGTAAAAATATATTTACACTACTTAGAAAAGTAGATTCATATAATGCAGATTTAGTAATAATAGAAGGTGTAAAAAGAGAAGGTTTAGGGCTTGCAATAATGAATAGGTTAATAAGAGCATGCGAGCATAATTATATAGAGATTGATTAAGGGCAGATTTCCAATGAGGAATTTCCATCTTTTTTTCTTAATTGAACATCAGATTCTAGAGAGACTACTGGGCGGAAACTATAACAGCTTATAGGACCGGCGTTCGGACGAGTAATACAAGTAACTAGTGGCAACTTTCCCCGAGTCTATATAGCGTACATCAAAACGAGCATAAGTTGATGTTGCATATACGCAACGCGAAGAAAGCCAGTATGTGTTAAAATTTGAACCAGTACTACTATCTTGTATAAATATATTTTGATATATTGGATTTATCCAGTTTTTTTCTGACATTGCTTTATCCCAATATGTTTGTATAACTTTTATTTTATTTTCTTCTGTGGGACTTGCAGGCATTTTTTCACTTTGGTTTATTGGGTATTCCTGTTCGCTTAAATTTAGCTCTGTTCCTTTAATACCATTTACCCATCCAGTTTTCTCTTTTTCAAATATTATTGGGTAGTAACTATTTTCTCCTATATAGTCATCTGATGCTCCTCCATATTTTCCTGTATCTACATTTGTATTAGTGTAATTTTTATAATCCCATCCTCCGTTTGCTTTATTTGTTTCCATTAAATTTTGTATATCTTCTATTTTTAAATTTTGTGCTGTACCTTTTTTTGTTGAGTAAAGCGTTCTGCATACTTTATCTATTAAATATACTGCATTGTTATATCCATTATATCCCTTCAAATATATTTGAGATGTTGTTGGCTTTGCACTTATTAATCTTAGTTTTCCATCTTTTATATCTAATATTTGCCATTTTAAAGTATTTTCTTTTTCTATTGGATATTCTGTTCCATACTTTTTTCCTTTATAACCTGAATATTGAGTTAATTCATCATATAATTCACTTATCTCAGTTGTTTTATCTTGACTTTCTGTTACATATTTTTCATAATCTACATAGTTACCTACTTTTAAGCCGGAGTCTTTTCCTTTATAAGTTATATTACCTTTTTCATCTTGTTCCCATTCGGCTGTTCCTCCAATTACTTGAATATCTGATGCTTCATCATTTTGGTTATCTGATGGTATGTCATTCATATAATCATCTATTGAATTATACCATGTTCCTTCTATTTTTATTCTGCCTGTAAGTAAATCTTCCTCTTGCTTTTGAGCTCTTTCTGTTTTTGTTTTTGCTTCTTTAGCTTTTTCGATTAATCCTCCGTTTAATGCAATACTTATTGTTACTCCTACTAATATTAGCATTACGATTATTGTGATTATTAGGGCTATTAATGTAATTCCTCTGTTTTTTAATTTTTCTTGATTCATATGTGTTTTTTTCTCCTTCATTTGTTTTTTTGCTTTTCTGAACGGACTAATTTTAATCTTTTTTATTTTTTCCAAATTTTATTGCTTTTATGTCTATCTTAATTTATACATATATAATATATTGTCTTTTTTTTACTGTCAATGTTTTTTGCTTTTTTTTGTAAATTAGATTTTATACCTTCTTTCTTTGTCAACGCTTGATTAATATTGATTACTTTTATTCTAATAAGGAGCGTATATAGTCAATAACTTGACAAAAATCCTGAAAAAATGTATAATTATCAAGTATGGAAAAATTTAAGGAGAGAGATTTTTAATGGATAAATTAAAAAGAATTTCATTAGTGACTCTAGGAAGCATAATTTTATTTACAACAGCAACTTTTGCAAAAACAGGAACAGTAAATGCTCCAAGTGGTTTAGTATTAAGAGAAGAAAAATCTAAAACAAGTGATCCAATAACTACTGTTACTGATAATGCTAAAGTAGAAATATTAGAAGAAAGCGAAGAATGGTATAAGGTAAAATATAATAATAACGAAGGATATTTGTTTGCTGAATATGTAGAAGTAGAAGAAGAGGAAGAAAAAGCAGAAGATGCTAAACAAGAAGAGCCTAATCAAGAAGAACCAGCAACAGAAAATGAAGAAGAGCCAGAAGCAAGTCCAGAAGACAATACAAACAATGCGCAAAAACAAAAAGTAAAATCTGAGTTAAAAATATATACAATACCATCTGTTACAGCAAATACAATTGCAACAGTAAAAAAAGATCAAGAAGTAATTATCAATTATGAATTAAATAATTGGGTAAATATAACCTATGGAAAAAACACAGGTTGGGCAAGAAAATATTTTATATATACTGAGAATAAAACAGTTGAACAAGAAAATGAAGAACCAGAAGAAGATGAAACAAACGAAACTAATAAAACAGATGAACCAGAGGTTGAATTTGAAAGCAGAAAGGCATATATAAATGTAAGCACTTCTGCAAATATAAGAAAAGAAGCAAGTACTTCTTCAGAAGTAATTGATACACTTCTTAAGAACGCAGAAGTAACAATTATTGGAGAAGAAGGAGATTTTTATAAAATAGAATATCAAGATATAACAGGATATGTATCAAAATCCTTAGTATCAGATAAACCAGTAGCAGAAGTTACAAGCAGAAGCTCTAATGCAGAAAGAAAAACAGCTGTGCAAGAAGATAATAGTGAACAAACTACAGTAGCTGAAACTACACAAACTACAGAAGAAGATAAATCTACAAATTCAAGTTCTTCAGAAGGAAGTGACATAGCTTCATTTGCAAAAAAATATATAGGATATAATTATGTATATGGAGGATCAAGTCCAAGTACAGGATTTGACTGCTCAGGATTTGCAAGTTATGTATATAATTCATTTGGATATTCAATTGGTAGAACTTGCAAAGATCAATCAACTAAGGGAACAGCAGTTTCAAAAGATAATTTGATGCCTGGAGATTTAGTATTTTTCAATAATGGTTCTGGTGGAAGCATAGGACATGTTGGAATCTATATTGGTGGAGGACAAATTGTACACTCAGCAAATAGTAGAACAGGCGTTAAAACAGATACTATAAACAGTGGATATTATTATAAATATTATTATTCGGCAAGAAGAATAGTAAAATAGGGGGAGCTTATAAATATTGGAGTGATAAAATATTAAAAGACCAGTTTTAATATGTACAATTCGGATATTTAATAGGTATTATATATGGGCTATACTTAAAACAAAGTATAGTCTTTATTTTACCTGTGATATTCTTAATCTATATAATATATAAATTAAATTTAGATAAATACAATTTTAGAAGATACATTAACGTGTTTTTTAAAACTAACGTAATTTTACTTCTTATAATATCTGCATTGATTTCAAATACATATCTACTATATTTAAATTCAAAATATGATACTTTCTATAAAAATATTCCAAGTACTGTAAATGCAAAAGCTGTAATAATACGGTGACGCAGTGGAAAAAGAATACAACTATACATATACAATAAAAATTAAGGAAGGAAAATATAAAGGCAAAAAATTTTATTTGTTTGCAGATAAAAAAGAAAATAAAAAGTTACAATATGGAGATTTAATAGAATTTGATGGCGAATATATAAAGCCAAGTGTGGCTAGAAATTATAAAGGATTCGATTATAGAGAATATTTAAAAACAAAAAAGATATATGGAAGTATAAAAACAGATAATATAGAAATTATTCAAAAAAACAAATTAAATATTTTTCTTATTTTATCTAATAAAATAAGAAACTACATAATAAATACAGTAGATAATCTATTACCACAGGAAACAAGTAAATTGCTAATTGGAATATTAATAGGAGATAAGTCCCAAATATCAGAAGATATAATACAAAATTTTAAAATTAGCAATCTATCACATATGCTTTCGGTATCTGGGGCGCATACATCATATATAATACTTGGTATAACATATATTTTAAGCAAGAGTAGAGCGTCGAAAAAATGGACATACATAATTACAATTATAGTATTAATTTTATTCATGTTTATAACAAATTTTACTGCGTCTGTAACAAGAGCTTGTTTTATGAGTATAATAGTTTTAGGAGCAAATCTGCTATATAGAAAACAAGATTTTGCAACAAGCATATCAATTTCATTATTAATCATCTTAATTATAAATCCATTTTCTATAAATGAAATAGGTTTGGAACTTTCATATTTAGGTACAATTGGAATCATATTATTTAATAAAAATGTAGAAAAAAGTTTAAACAAAATAAAAATAAAAGGCAAAATAGCAAAATTGTTATCTGTTACAATATCAGCACAAATAATGATAATGCCAATAATGGCACTTAAGTTTAATACCATATCATTAACATTTTTTATTTCCAACATTTTAGCAAGTCCGTTTTTAGGAATAAATATAATATTAGGATTTATAACAATTTTTGTATCATTAATTTCTTTCACATTAGCAAAGATGTTTGCAATGCCACTAAATTTAAGCCTGAAAACTCTAATATTTATTTCTGGCTTTACTGCAAAACTTCCATTAAGTAGTATTTTAATAAAAACACCATATTTAATTTCAATAATATTTATTTATTGCATAGCATTTATATCAAACTATATTTTAACTCTATATAATTCAAAAACAAACTTAAGATTATTTCAAAAAAAGCTATTAAAAAGAAAAACTATAAAAGCGCTTGTAATAGGCATTTTAACCATAATAATTTTGTTCAATGTGTTTTCATATTTGTATCAAATAATTCCAAAAGACTTAAGAATATATTTTATTGATGTAGGACAAGGAGATTCATGCTTAATAATTACACCAAATAATAAAAAAATATTAGTAGATGGAGGAGAAGGGAAAACAGATGTAGTTCTTTCGTATTTACTAGACAGAAGAATAAATAAATTAGACTATGTGATGATTTCTCACTTTGATAGTGACCATTGTAATGGCTTAATAGACGTAATTCAAAAATTAGAAGTAAAAAATATTTTAATATCTAAGCAAAGCTATTTTTGTGATGAATATAAAAATATTGCAAACATCATAAATTCAAAAAGAATAAAAGTAACCTTTGTAAAGCAGGGAGATAAATTAAATATTGATAAAAATGTAAATTTAAATATATTTTATCCACCACAAAATCAAGAATACGATGATTTAAATAATAACTCAATAGTTGCAAAACTTACATATAAGCAATTTTCAATACTATTTTCTGGAGATATAGAAAAGTCAGAAGAAAATATTGTAGACAAATATACTGCAAATGAATTAAAAAGCACAATTATAAAAGTACCACATCATGGATCGAAAACCTCGTCAAGTGAAGAATTTATTAAAGCAGTAAATCCAAGAATTGCATTAATAGGAGTAGGAGAAAATAACAAGTTTGGGCATCCAAACGAAGAAGTGTTGCAAAGATTAGAGAACATAAATTGCAAAATATGCAGAACAGACGAAATGGGCGAAATAGAAATTAGAGTGACCAATAAAGGAGAATTAAAACTGAAAAAATTATTAAATTAAATGCAACTAAATTTAGTTGCAAAATTAAAAACAAAGGAGTATAATATATGAGTAAGCAAGAAAAACTATTAGAAAAATTAAAATCTAAACCAAAAGATTTTACATATGATGAATTAAAAACATTATTAAATTATTTAGGATTTTATGAAAATGATAAAGGTAAAACATCTGGATCAAGAGTAGAATTTAAAGATAACATGAATAGAAAAATAAGATTACATAAGCCACACCCAAGTAATATAGTGAAAATGTATAAAATTAATGAAATAATTGAGTCATTAGAAGGATGGAGGTTAATATGATGAATAATATTATGAAATATAAAGGATATTGGGCAGAAATAAAATATAGTGACGAGGATGAATGCTTTTGGGGGAAAATAGAAGGTTTAAAGAATACATTAATTTTGTTTGAAGGGAATAATGTTAAAGATTTAAAAAAGGATTTTAAAGACTCAATTGATTCTTACCTAGAAGACTGCAAAGCTAATAATGAAATACCAGAAAAACAATGCAAAGGTTCATTAAATGTTAGACTAGGAGTAGATCTCCATAATAAAGCAAAGATGAAATCAATTGAAAAAAGAATTAGTATAAATGAATTAATAAAAGAAGCGGTTCAATTATATTTAAAAACAAATTAAAATTAATAATTGTATATTTTGACTAAATGTTGGAAAAGATAAAACTGGTGATGATAGATGAAAAAATATACAATTATAGTGATAATAACCATTGGAATTATTTTAGGCTTTCTAACAGGAATATATGTATATAGAATAAATAAAATAAGCAATGAACAAAAAATGTATACAGCAGAAAAGGTAGAAGATGAATGTACTGCCTTAAGCGGATTAGAATATGAAGAAATAGCAAGTTTAGTTACAACAAATAGTGATGAAGAAAAAACATCTCCAAATTGCACAATAATTTTAAAAGTATATCATGAATCTTGCAAGCATTTAATTGAAACTAGGCAAAGCATAGAAGAAGCGGATGTTAATATGACAGAAGAAGAATTAAAACAAAGATTTAGCAACTGGGAAGTACAAAGATTTACACCTACAGAAATAGTTTTATATAAAGAAGTAGATGAATTTTGCGATGAACACTATCTCTTAAAAGAAGAAGATGGGTATATTACAATATATAAGCTAGATGAAAATGAAAATCCCACATTTTTTAATACAACAGAAATATCTACAGAGTATCTCGCAGAAGAAGATCTAGAGCAAATAAGAAATGGAATTAAAGTTTATACAGATAAGGAATTAAATAAAACACTTGAAGACTTCGAATAATAAAAAATGAAGGTTTATACTTTAAAACCTTCATTTTTTAATTTATTATTATTTGTCTTTACCTTGTTTTAGTGCTTTTTTTAAATATCCCTGCAAATAAAATGCCTTAACATACATTACAAGAGAAAATATTGTTGCAAGTATAGCTAAATAGTATATATATTGATGAAATTCTGGAAGTTGTGGAAGACTATATTCTATATGATCAGTCAATGGTCCATTCCAATATTCAGTAAATAATGAACATACTATTGCTACATAAAATAACACTGTTGCAAGTTTTCCATACCATTTACTAGATACTACAAGCTCTTTACCATAAAGGAAAGAAGCTCCAGAAATCATTAAGAATTCTTTTATAATAACTATTACTATAATCCACATTGGAATAATCTTTTGCAAAGCTAAAGTTCCGAGCAATGCAACTTGAGTTGCTTTATCAGCTAAAGGATCCATTAGTTTTCCAAAGTCGGTTATGAAATTAAACTTTCTTGCAATAAATCCATCTAATATATCAGTTATTCCAGAAATAGTAAGAACTATTATTGCTGCGATATATTCATGAGCAATTGCGAAGCCTATAATAATTGGAATAAGTAAAAATCGTATAATTGTTAGAATATTTGGTACATGTTTAAACATATTTCCTCCATAAATTATTTTACATTAAATGTTAATTCATTTCCATCAAAATCAACTATAATAGTTTGACCTGCAAATACCTCTGATCTTAATATCATATCAGAAATAAAGTCTTCTACATATCTTTGTATTGCACGTCTTAAAGGCCTTGCACCATATTTTAAATCTGTTCCCTTTTCTAAAATATAATTTTTAGCAGAGTCTGATACTTCTAAATTTATGTCTTTATCAGCTAAGGCTTTTGCTGTTGAATTTAGCAATAAATCTATAATTTGCAATAATTGTTCTTTATTTAAACTATCAAAAACAACTACTTCATCAACTCTATTTAAAAATTCTGGTCTAAAAACTTCCTTTAAAGCAGATTCAATTTTTCCTTTATCTACAGTTTGTTTACCAAAGCCTATAGAATTGTTATTTAAATTAGAACCAGCATTTGAAGTCATAATGATTATAGTATTTTCAAAACTTACTGTATTTCCTTGAGAATCTGTAAGTTTGCCATCATCTAAAATTTGAAGAAGAATGTTAAATACATCTGGATGAGCTTTTTCAATTTCATCTAAAAGTATTATTGAATAAGGCTTTCTTCTTACCTTTTCAGTTAATTGCCCTGCATCATCATAACCTACATATCCTGGAGGAGAACCAATTAATTTAGAAGTTGAATGACTTTCCATATATTCAGACATATCAATTCTAATCATTGAATCTTCTGTTCCAAACATTTCATAAGCTAACGTTTTTGCAAGTTCAGTTTTTCCAACACCAGTTGGACCTACAAATATAAATGAAGGTGGTCTTTTTGTACTTTGAAGTCCAGCTCTATTTCTTCTAATAGCACGAGAAACTGCTTCGACTGCAGCATTTTGACCTATTATTCTATTATGCAAGTTTTGTTCAAGATTTAATAATTTAACAGTTTCAGCTTCTGTAATCTTTTTAACAGGTATTTTTGTAGAATGTTCAATTACTTCTGCTATATCATTTACAGTAAGATTTGTTAATTCTAATTTCGAATTTAATTCTTCTATTCTTTGCAAAATATTACATTCTTCTGTTTTTAAATCAGCAGCTTTTTGATAATCTTCAATTGAATCAGATTCAACTGCCTCTTCTTTTTCTTCTTGAATTTTAGCAAGTCTGTTTTTAAGCACTTCTAATTCGTATAATTCTTTATTTCCTAAGTTGATTTTTGAACAAGCTTCGTCTAATATATCTATTGCCTTATCTGGCAAGAATCTGTCATGGATATATTTTTCAGACATTTTTACAGTTTGTGCAATTACGTCATTAGAAATTTTTACTTTATGAAAATCTTCGTAATATTTTTTAATTCCTTTTAAAATTTCAATAGTATCATCAATATTAGGTTCTTCAACAAGAACTGGTTGAAATCTTCTCTCTAAAGCAGAGTCTTTTTCTATATATTTTCTATATTCTTTTAAAGTAGTAGTTCCTATTAATTGAATTTCTCCATTTGTTAAAGAAGGTTTTAAAATATTTGCAGCATTCATTGAGTGCTCAGCGTCGCCTGCACCTATTATGTTGTGAATTTCATCAATAACTAAAATAATATTACCAGCTTGCTTACACTCGTCAATTAAAGTTTTCATTCTACCTTCGAATTGACCTCTAAATTGAGTACCTGCAATTATTGCTGTCATATCAAGTAAATAAACCTCTTTATTTAATAATTTCGCAGGAACCTTTTGCTCAGCAATTTTAATTGCTAAACCTTGTGCAATAGCTGTCTTTCCGAACACCTGGCTCGCCAATTAAGCAAGGATTATTTTTAGAACGTCTATTTAATATTTGAATAACTCTTTCAATTTCTTTATCACGTCCAATAACAATATCTAATTCATTTTTTCTAGCTTTATTTGTTAAATTAGTTCCATAAATATCTAAAAAGCTTTTCTTTTTCTCTTTTGGCCTTTTCTCAGTTTTAACCTTTTTCTTAGAGTTAGAATTTAAGTCATCTTTATCATTATTTGCTTCAGAAGATTTGTTTCCAAACATATTAGAAAAGATAGAACCTAGAGGAATACCACCATTTGATTCTATATCATCTGGATTTAAATCATCCATGTCAATATTTTCAGATATATCATCAAATAAATTTTCAAATTGTTTTGATATATCATTTAATTCATCTTCAGAAAGATTTGCTTGTTTTGATAAAATTTCTAAAGGATTAATTCCTTTCTCTTTTGCACAATTATAACAAAGTCCTTCAACAGAGCTTTTATTTCCATCTATTTTTTTAGTAAAAATTACAGCTGTATTTTTATGACAATTTGAACATAGCATATTTATCGCCTGCCTTCTTATAAAAGTATATCTAATATAATACATTAAATTTTGCTGATAGTCAATAAAGCATAATAAAAAGTTGAATATATAATTTTTTAATGTTATAATAAAAACTAAAGGAGAATTAAATGAAAAATTTGAAATATGTTTTAACAAAAAATAAAATAACCGTAATAATAGCAACCATCCTATTTATATGTGCAATAGCAATAGCCATAGGAGTGTATGCACAAGTAACAAATAGAAAAGTTATTGACAAAGATAAGAAAGTAGGAGAGCTTATAGATTATGAAGAATTAGAAAATAATTTTGATGAAATATTTGACAACACAATAAAGTTATCAGAAACAGCAAATCAAGATATAAATTATGATGAAATAATATATTGTGCATATGATATTAAACCAGAAGAAAATAAAAATTATAGTATTGATGCAAAAATACCATTATTTAAAATGCAAAATGATGTTACAAAACAAATAAATAATGAAATATTAAATATATTTGCAACTACTATTAGAAATATAGTATATAACTCTACTTCACACACTGTATTTGACTTAGACTATGTAGCATATGTAAATGATAATATTTTATCACTAGTAATTAGGTGCAAATATAAGGATGGAACTAGTCCACAAAGAAATATAATACAAACATATAATTATGATTTAATTAATAATAAATTAGTAACTTTAAATGAAATAATAGAATATAAAAATTTAGATAAAGAAGTTGTAGAGAATAAAATCTTAGAAAAAATAAATTATGCAAATGAACAAATAAAAAATATAAGTGATCAAGGTTATAATATTTATATTAGAAATGTAGATGACGAGATGTATAAATTAGAAAATACAAAGAACTTCTTTTTAGGGCAAGATAATATATTATATATAGTGTATGCTTATGGAAATAATAATTATTCAAGTGAAGTGGATTTAGTTATATTTTAGGCAAAATATCTATAAAAATGAAGGATATTATTCTATTGGGCTAAATTATATTAAAAACAATTAGAAGCAGGGGAAAATTATAATCAACTAAACAGAAGTATAGGAATAATATTTTTAGACTATGAAATAGAAAAATTGAAATAATATGCAAAACAATAATAAATAAGCAGTAGATTGAATTAAATTTCAATCTACTGCTATTTTCATAAAACCAAATATCCACTTTCATTTATGGTTTTTCACCTAATTTTATTTTTACTTGTCTTGTTTTTCCACTTCTGTATACGTCAAGTGTAACTTCATCACCTATATTTTTTTTATTTTTTACGTCATTTAATTCATCCATTGTAGTAACAGCTGTTCCATCAATTGAAGTAATTACATCTCCTACTTTTAAATCAGATGAAGATGCAGGTCCGTCAGAATTTACTTCTTCTACATATATTCCAACAGGCAAATTATAGCGTTTAGCAGTAACCTCATCTAAATTGCTTCCAGATATACCAATATATGGTCTTGCAACTTTTCCTTTATTAATTAACTGATTATATATATCAATAGTTTCATTAATAGGTATCGCAAATCCCATACCTTCAATACCAGTACCAGATAGCTTTAAAGTATTTATTCCTATAACTTTTCCTTCTGCATTTACTAATGCGCCACCACTATTGCCAGAATTTATAGCAGCATCTGTTTGAATTAAATTATAAGTTGTGCCATCATTGCTAGTAACACTTCTATTTACTGCACTAATTATACCAGATGTTACACTTGTGCCAAGTCCAAGTGGATTGCCAATTGCCATAGAAAATTCACCTATTTTTACAGAATTAGAATCGCCAAGTTCTGCAGGTGTTAAATCATTTTTTTCAATTTTTATAACAGCAATATCAGTTTCTTCATCTGTTCCTATTATTTTAGCTTCGTAAGGTGTTTCATCATTAAATAAATAAACATATACTTTTGCTGCATCTGAAACCTCATAGAAAATAGAAGAGTCAGAAGAATTTATTATATGGTTATTTGTTAATATATATCCATCTTTATTTATTATAATACCAGAACCTTCAGCTTGTGCTACTTGTGATAATCCCTGCACAAAATTTGATTTAACAGTATATTCTACTTTAATTCCTACAATTGAAGGTAAAACTTTGCTTGCTGCAAATACTGCTGTATCAGAATAATTTTTAAGTGATACTAAATCTACGACTCCAGTATTAGAAGATTCATTAGATCTATTAATTTCCAAACTGCTAGGGTTATAAGTAACTAATGATTCCCTTATTTTTGGCACTCCAAATGCTACACCTATTACCAATGTTGTACCTAATACTCCAGATAAAAAAGGAATCAAAAAATTAAATTTAAAATTTCCAGATTTAGAAGAATCTGAATTAAATTTTTGGTAAAATTCGTCATTTCCACTCATTATAAAGACCTCCTCATATAATAAAACACTATTATAATAATAACCTAAATTGAATTAATCATACAATAGATAACTTAAAAAAAGATGAAAAATTTATAAAAAGTATATAAAATTTTCTATTGAAATACATTTCCACATATAATATAATAATTAAGAAAAAGTAAATAAAAATATTGAGAAATTTATAGAGATAGGGGCTGAAAATATGAATTTAAGAGGAGAAAAAGGTATAACAATAGTTGCTTTAATAATAATGGTTATAGTAATGTTAATTCTTGTAGCAGTAGGAGTAGAATTTGGAACAGATGCAGTAAAACAAGCACAACTGGAAGATATAAAAACAGATATGCTTTCTATAAAAACAAAAGCAAAGATAGTTGTAGAACAATACAATTATAAAGAAATAGACGGTTTAGTAGGTACACAAATAACAAATGAAGATGCAAATAAGATTAATGTTGATATAAGTTCAAATGCGGAGAATTTTAGAAAATGGAGTAGTTCCGATTTAGAAAGCCAAGGATTATCAACAATAGAAGGAGATAGATACATAGTACATTATGATATAGAGAATCCTAATAATTGTGAAGTATATTATTTAAAGGGATATAATGGAAAATATAGTTTATCAGAATTGCAAGAACTATAAATGGAGATATTATGAAAGAAAGAGAAATAGAAAGATTAAACAAACTAAAAGAATTTGAAAAAAAGTTATATGATGAGCGGAATAAAATACATAGCTGGTATAGATGAAGCAGGACGTGGCCCTTTGGCAGGTCCTGTTGTTGTTGGATGCGTAATTATGAAGCCAGAATCATTTATAGAATATGTAAATGATTCTAAAAAAATATCAGAAAACAAAAGGGAAATGCTTTATGAAAAAATAACAAATGAAGCAATCAGTTGGAGTACAGGAATAGTAGATCAGCAAGAAATAGATGAAATAAATATATTAAATGCTACAAAAAAAGCTTTAACAATGGCTATCGATAAGTTAGAAGTAAAGCCAGATGTAATTTTAGTTGATGCACTAGATAAAATAGATACAAGAGGTATTAAATATATTTCTGTTATAAAGGGTGATGCAAAAATATATAGTATTTCTGCAGCATCAATAATTGCAAAAGTAACAAGAGACAGAATAATGAGAGAATATGATGAAGTATATCCTGAGTATGGATTTGGAGCACATAAAGGATATGGAACAGCAAAACATATACAGGCAATAAAAGAATATGGAATATGTAATTTGCATAGAAAAACTTTTATAAAGAATTTTATTTAAGGAGAATAAGCGATGGGAATATTAATTATTATAGTAATTTTATTATTAGCATATGTATTGCTAACGTACAATTCATTAATAAGGAAGAGAAATAAAATTAAACAAGCTGCTTCTGGAATCGATGTATATTTAACACAGAGATTTGAATTAATTCCAAACTTAGTAGAATGCGTAAAAGGATATTTAAAACATGAAAAAGAAATATTTGAAGAAGTTGCAAAAATGAGAGAAAATTATTTTATAAATAAAAATTTAAAAGAAGGAGAAATATTAAATAATAAGTGTAATAAAATTATTGCACTATCTGAAAATTATCCAGAATTGAAAGCAAGTGAGCAATTTTTAGGATTGCAAAAGAAATTATCAAAGATGGAAAGTCAGCTTCAAGCTGCAAGAAGAATTTACAATGCAGAAGTAAATACATATAATAATGCAGTTCAAACTTTTCCAAGCAATTTAATGGCAAAATTATTTAACTTTAAAGAAGAAGATTATTTTCAAGCAGAAGAACAAGCAAAAAACAATGTAACGCTATAATTTTGAAAGGAATAATTAATGAAAAATTTTAATGAGATATACGAAAGAGTATATAGAGAAACTGAAAATATATTAGAACCTATAAGAAAAAAAGCAAGGAATGAGAATATATATATGATAATTATAGCGATTTTTTTAGCTTTGTTATTTATTATGACTAGAAGTATTATAGCTGTTATTATCATTTTAATAAGTGGGTTCATCTATCATTTTTTTGCAAAGAGTGGTAAAAAATACAAAACGATGTTTAAAGAAGATATTATAAAAAAATTTGTTAAATCATATAGTGAAAATTTAGAATTTTATCCTACAAGAGGAATACCAAAAGCGACATATAACCTAGCAAGATTTGAGTATTATGATAGATATTATTCTGAAGATTTAATTACAGGGACTCTTGAAGGTGGATATGCTATTAATATGGCAGAAGTAAAAACAGAAACAGAATCAACAGATAGTGACGGAGATACAACTACATACACAGTTTTTCATGGCTTATTTGCAGAAATAGAATTAAATAAAAATATAAATTCATGTGTTAAAATACGTAAAAATTCAATATCGCTATTTAATAAAGAAAAAATAGAAATGGATTCTGGAGAATTTGAGAAGAAATTTAATGTGTATTCAACAGATAAAATTATAGCAATGCAATTATTGACGTCTGATATAATGCAAATGTTACTAGATTTTAAGAAAGAAAACAAAGTAGTACCTGAAATAACAATAGAGGATAATAAATTTTATATTAGATTTGAAACAGGAGGAGTTTTTGAGGCAAAATTAATGAAAAAGGCACTAGATTACGATATGCTAAAAAAATATTATGATATAATTAATTTTACTTTAGACTTAACAGAAAAATTCTTAAATAATATAAATGAAACAGAGTTGTAGGAGGAATTTAGTTTGAACATTCAAAAAATAATAGCCAAAAAAAGAGATGGTAAAGAATTAAGTAGAGATGATATAAATTATTTTGTAACAAAATATACTGATGGAACAATAACCGATTATCAAGCGGCAGCACTTGTTATGGCAATATACATTAATGGAATGAATGAGGAAGAAATAACAGCTTTAACATTAGAGATGGCAAATTCAGGAGATATATTAGATTTATCTGAAATATCTGAAAATGTAATAGATAAGCACTCAACTGGTGGTGTAGGAGACAAAATAACATTAATACTTACTCCAATTATTGCATCACTTGGAATTCCTGTTGCAAAAATGTCGGGTAGAGGGCTTGGATTTACAGGAGGAACAGTTGATAAATTAGAATCTATTCCAGGATATAAAACGGATATAAGCATAAATAATTTTATAAAAAATGTAAAAGAAGTAGGTATAAGTGTAATAGGACAAACAGCAAATTTAGCGCCAGCAGATAAAAAAATATATGCTTTAAGAGATTCAATAAATTGTGTAGCAAGTATTCCGCTAATTGCATCAAGTATAATGAGCAAAAAAATAGCAGCAGGAGCAAATAAAATTGTATTGGATGTAACAGTTGGAAGCGGAGCTTTTATGCAAAACAAAGAAGATGCTACAAAACTTTCAAATATGATGAAATCTATAGGAAAGCTTGCTAATAGAGAAACAGTATGTGTGCTTACAAATATGAATGAACCAGTAGGATATGCAGTTGGAAATACATTAGAAATAATAGAAACTATAGAATGTTTAAAAGGAAATATTCCAGAAGATATAAAAGAAATAATAACAACAATAGGCAGTTATATTATAAAACTATCAGGTAAAAATGATGATTTAGAACAGAACAAAAAAATGATTTTAGAGAATATAAAAACAGGAGAAGCATATAATAAATTTTTAGAACTTGTCCAAAATCAAGGCGGAGATATAGAATATATAAAAAATCCAGACAAGTTTGAAAAAGCAAAATACATATTACCAGTAATATCAGAAAAAGAAGGTTATGTTGAGGAATTAAATGCAAAAGCAATAGGAGAAATATCAGTGATACTTGGGGCAGGGCGTATAAAAAAAGAAGATAGCATAGATAAATCAGTAGGTATTATTTTAAATAGAAAGATATCAGACGGAGTTCAAAAGGGTAATATACTTGCATACGTCCATGCAAATGATGAGCAGAAAGGAAAAGAAGCAGTGGAAAAAATAAAATCGGCCTACAAGATATCTGAAATGAAAGTTGAAAAAGAGAAAACTATACTAGGAGTGATTTAAACAAGTGAAGATAATGTTTATATGCACAGGAAATATATGTAGAAGCGCAATGGCTCATAAAATGCTTGAAAAGAGGGCAAAAGAAGAAAATAAAGATGTAGAAGTGTATTCATGTGGAATATATGCGCAAAATGGTGATATTCCAACTTATGAAGCATTAACTGTTATGAATGACTATGGAATAGACTTATCAAATCACAGGGCAACAAATATTAGAAATTCTAACATCAAAGATATGGATGTAATTTTATGTGCAACAACAGCACATAAGAATAACGTTATAGCAATGTATCCAGAGTTAAAAGATAGAGTATATACCATGAAAGAATATGCAGGCTTTCCACAAAATGATATTGATATAAAAGACCCATGGGGATATGGAATAGAAGTATATAGAAAATGTGCAAAAGAATTAGAAGATTGTATAAACAAGATATTAGAGATTAGAATTTAGGAAATATAATTTATGTAGGGGCGGGCTTTATGCCCGCCCGATAAAACCAAACAATGAAAGGAATAAACAAATGGATATATTAGAAGGATTAAATGATAAACAATATGAAGCAGTTATAAATACAGAAGGACCAAACTTAATAATTGCAGGAGCTGGTTCTCGGAAAAACTAAAGTATTAACACATAAAATAGCATATTTAATAGGAGAAAAAAACGTTAAGCCATGGCAAATTCTTGCAATTACATTTACAAATAAGGCAGCAAATGAAATGAAAACAAGAGTAGAAAATTTAGTTGGAGATGTAGCAAATGAAATGTGGATAGGAACATTTCATTCTATTTGTGTAAAAATTTTAAGAAGATATATAGACAGAATAGGATATCAAAGGTCATTTGTAATCTTTGATACATCAGACCAAAGAACACTAATGAAACAATGCTTAAAAGAGCTAAATATTGATGATAAACTATTCACAGATAGAGGAGTTTTAGCAGAAATAAGCAATGCTAAAAACGAAATGCTAACACCTATAAGTTATGCTGCAAGAGCAAATGGAGAATTTAGAAAAGAGAAGATAGCTGAAATATATAGATTATATCAACAAAAATTAAAACAAAACAACAGCTTAGATTTTGATGATATTATAAACTTTACAATAGATATA